>SKSP01000249.1 GCA_007122945.1 Ilumatobacteraceae bacterium
CCGACGTTGACGACGGCACCGCCGCCGCGCTCGATCAGGTGCGGGACCACCGCCCGCACCAACCGCACCGGGCCGTGCACGTTGGTGTCGAACTGACGGATCACCTCGTCGTCGGAGACCAGGTGCACCGCGCCGAACACCTCGAGGCCGGCGTTGTTGACGACGACGTCGAGGCCCCCGCCGGCGACCGCGCCGGCGACCGCGCGGTCGACCGACTCGGTGGACCGCACGTCGAGCTCGGCGACGTCGACGTCGACACCCGCCGCATCGGCGGCGTCACGCAACGGCCCGGCGGCGCCGGTGTCACGCATGGTCGCGATCACCTCGCAGCCCCGTCGGGCGAACTCGACGGCCGCCAGGAGGCCGAACCCCGAGCTGCACCCGGTGATCAGCACCCGGGGGCCGGTCACGACCGGGCCCCGACGGGCAACACGCGCAGCAGATGGTGCCAGCGGCACTCGACACACGCCTCGACCACATAGGCCGTGAGCTCGTCGGGTCGGGCACCCAGCTGACGCATCTCCTTCGCGGTCGAGACGCACCGGCCGTGGGCCGGGAGCCGGGCACCGAACACGTACGTCACGAGCCGGAGATCGGCCTCGTCACAGATCGGGCAGGGCGTGGAGGTCACGGTGCCGACGTTGCGCGCCGCGCGGATCAGCTCGGGGTGCGCGTCGCACACGTACTCGCGCCCGAGGCGACCGAGCTTCACCTGGTTGACGATCATCCGCCGCGCCAGCCGGTGGTCGACCACGCCGCGCCGCTCGGGCCCTCCGCGCAGCGCACCGGCCGTGAAGCTCATGCGGCCACAGGGTAGCCACCCGGAGATCCGCTGCCGGACGCCGGCCACGGGGCACACTGTGCCCGTGACCGCAGCAGCACCACCACCACCGACCGGTGATCGATCGTCCGCGTCCGGGGACACTGCGTCCGCGGGCATCACGTTCGGCGGCATCGCCGCGGGCGGCGGCGTGATCACCGACGACGAGCTCCGACTGTGCGGCGACCTGAGCGGCGGGAAGCGGGCGATCGAGCTCGGGGTGTCCGACCAGCGCAACGCGCTCGCCTTCGCGACCGCGGGGGCGAAGGCGATCGCCGTGGACCCCGACCAGCAGCGCATCGACACGCTCCGTGCCGACGCGGGCGCGCTCGACGTCCACGTCGAGTGTCACGTCGCCGAGCTGGCCGACCTCGGCTTCGCCACGAGCGGATCGGTCGAGCTGGTGGTGGCAGACCACACGATCGGCGCGATCGACGACCTCGGTCGCCTCCTCCGCCAGGTGCACCGCGTGCTCAAGTCGGGCCACGCCTTCGTGATCGTGGTCGACCACCCCTTCGGCGATGTCATGGCCGACCCGTCGCGACCCTACGGCACCGGGTCGCGCACCCTCGGCGAGTGGCTCACCGCGATGTCACGCGCGAACTTCCGGGTCGACACGGTGTACGAGCTCGGGGTCGACGGCACGCACCCGGCACCGACGACCCTCGTGCTCCGCGCCCGCAAGGAAGGCTCCTGACCGCCGGCCGAGCGATCGTCAGCCGCGTGTCATCTCCTGTTCGACGAGCGCGGCCGGTCGAGGCCGCCCGAACAGGTAGCCCTGGGCGCGGTCACAGCCGAGCTCGCGCAGCCGGGACAACTGCAGCGGCGACTCCACGCCCTCGGCCACGACGGTGAGGCCGAGCGACTGCCCGAGGCGCACGACCGCTTCGACGATCGTGGTGTCGTCGCTCTCGAGCCCGAGACCGCTGATGAAGCCCCGGTCGATCTTGATCGCCTCGACCGGGAACCGCCGGAGGTAGGTCAACGACGAGTAGCCGGTCCCGAAGTCGTCGACGGCGAGGTGGAGACCGAGGCTGCGCAGATCGCGGAGCGCGACCGCCACCTGTTTGACGTCGGCGAGGAGCGTGGTCTCGGTGATCTCCAGCCAGAGCGAATCGGCGTCGATGCCGGTCTCGGCGAGAACCTCGGCCACCAGATCGTGGAACGCCGGATCGACGAGCTGGCGGGTCGCCACGTTCACCGAGATCGTGCCGCGCGCGCCGTCGAGGTCGGTGGCCCGCCAGCGCGCCAGTTGGGCGAGCGAGTCCCGCAGCATCACCGTGCCGAGATCGACGATCAGCCCGCGCTCCTCGGCCACCCCGAGGAACTGGTCGGGCGTGAGGAGACCACGGTCGGGGTGCAACCAGCGGGCGAGCACCTCGTGGCCGAGCACGCGGCCCGTCGCCAGATCGACGATCGGTTGGAAGTAGGGGACGATCTCGCCGCCCGCGATCGCTCGCCGCAACTCGCCCGCGGTGCGCAGGGCCAGGGCCGAGTGCTCCCGGTGGCCCTGCTCGAACGCCTCCACGGTGTCGCGGCCGCGCGCCTTGGCCCGGTACATCGCGGCGTCGGCGTCGCGCATCAGGTCGTTCGCCGTGGCCGACGGATCGGTGTTCAGCGCGTACCCGATGCTGGCCGTGACGAAGAGCTCCTCGTCGGCGACGAGGAGCGGTGCGAGACACGATCGCCGGAGCCGCTCGGCGACCTCGCCGACCTCGACGGGCCGATCGCGACCGTCGAGCACCACGACGAACTCGTCACCACCGAACCGCCCGAGCACGTCGCCGTCGCGCACGACCTCGCGCAGCCGGTCGGCGATCGCCACGAGGACGTCGTCGCCCACCGCGTGGCCGAGGCTGTCGTTGACGACCTTGAACTGGTCCAGGTCGACGAACACGACGGCGACCGCGCCGGGGACCGCGTCGCGCAGACGTTCCGACAACAGGTGCAGCAGGTACGCCCGGTTCGGCAATCCCGTGAGATCGTCGTGCCGCGCGGCATGGGTGAGCAGCTCGGCCGTCCGGCGCTGCTCGGTGATGTCCTCGATGTGGGTGATCGCCAGCATCACGCCGTCGTCCTCGGTCGCCGAGACCCGGGTGCGGGTCCAGATGTAGTCCCCGTCGGCGCGCCGGAACCGCTGGTCGACCCGATACGAGTCGACGATGCCGAGCTCGAGCCGGGCGCGGTGCGGAACGGCCTCCAGCACGTCGTCCACATGGGTGAGCTCTCGCAACGTCCGACCGATCAGCTCGCGGGTCGGGTACCCGAGCATCTCTCCGAGGGACTGGTTGGCGTCGACGACACGTCCGTCGTCGAGGCGTACGAGCGCCATCCCGGTCGGGGCCGAGTGGAACGCTTGTTGGAAGCGGCGACGGGCCTGCTCGAGTGCTGCCGACTGACGTTCGCGCTCGGACACGTCGCGGAGCCGGAGCAGGATCTCGTCGGAACCGTTCCCGTCGCCGTCGCGACCGCGATGGAACGTCGCCTCGGCGAGCGGTGGCGGTGTGACGTCGGACCGGAGCCGGACGAGCAACGGCTCCACGGCGGCACCGGCGCCCACGCGCTCCCAACCCTCGCGGAGGACCTGCTGGTCGTCGTCGGTCACGGCCTCGTGCACCGGCCTGCCGACGACGTCGCGCCCGATCAGGTCGCGCGTCGAGGCGTTCGCCGAACGGACGAACCCGTCGCCGTCGACCAGCATCACCGCCTCGGGTAGGTCGTCGAGCATCCGCCGGACCTGCTGTTCGGCAGCGGCGGCGGCCGCGAGCCGCCGGCGCCACCCGAGCTCGACGCGCCGGAGGAGGTACCACCCCGCGAGCACGGCCAACAGCACCGCGGCGACCATTCCGAGCATGGGGCCGATCACGGGCAGCAGGTCGCGTTCGATCACCGGCGCGATCGATCAGGAGTGGTCCGCGTCACGAACGCTCAACGTAACGGCCCGCGATGCGCTGTTCGCGGAACCACGCATCGAGTCGGCGCCGGATCTCCTCGTCGCCGAGGAGTCCCTCCTCGAGCCGGATCTCGAGGAGCGCGTCGAGCGCCGCGCCGACCACCGGGCCGGGTGCGACGCCGAGGTGCTCCATCACCTGACGGCCGTCGAGCTCCGGGCGGATCGCCGCCAGCTCCTCCATGGTCGCCAACTCGTCGATGCGCTGCTCGAGCTCGTCCATCCGGCGACTCAGCGTGCGCGCCTTGCGCTCGTTGCGGGTCGTGCAGTCGCAGCGCGTGAGCACGTTCAACTCGTGCAGCAGCGGACCGGCGTCGCGCACGTACCGGCGGACCGCCGAGTCCGACCAGCCGAGTCGGTACGTGTGGAACCGGAGGTGCAACGCCACGAGGGCGGTGATCGCCTCGATGTCGTGGTTGGAGTACCGGAGGGCCTCCAACCGTCGTCGCGTCATCCTTGCGCCGACGGCGTCGTGATGGTGGAACGTGGTGCCCTTGCCCGGCTGGTAGCCGCGTGTCCGGGGCTTACCGATGTCGTGGAACAACGCCGCCAGTCGGGTGATCCGGAAATCGAACGGCGGCCGATCGGGTGCCTGCTCGTGGGATGGACGGACGTTCTCGATCACGGCGAAGGTGTGGGTCAGCACGTCCTTGTGGCGGTGGATCGGGTCGTGCTCGAGCCGCATCGCCGGTAGTTCGGGGAGGAACTGCTCGGCGAGGCCGGTGTCGACGAGGAACCACAGTCCGGCCGTCGGGTGGTCGACCGTGATCAGCTTGTCGAGCTCGTCGCGGATCCGCTCGGCCGAGACGATCTTCAGACGGGGAGCGAGCGCGCGAACCGTCTCGGTGAGCCCGTCGATCGGCGTCATCCGACGGGCGGCCACGAACCGGGCAGCCCGCAACATCCGCAGCGGGTCGTCGCTGAAGCTGATCTTCGGCTCGAGCGGTGTACGCAGCGTGCGAGTCACCAGATCGGCCGCACCACCGAACGGGTCGACCAAGCTGGGCTCGCCCCCCGCGGTCAGCTCGAGCGCCATCGCGTTGATCGTGAAGTCGCGGCGGGCGAGATCGGCCTCGACGTCGTCGGCGAACGTGACGTGCGGCTTGCGGGAGTCGTCGGTGTAGGCCTCGCTGCGATGGGTCGTGATCTCGTAGGTGCGCGGCGGCGCGTCCGGGTCGGCGACCCGTCGCTGGGCACCGATCGTGCCGAAGCGCTCACCCTGGTTCCAGATCGCGTCGGCCCAGCCCTGGAGGCAGGCCGTGATCTCGGGCGGTCGGGCATCGGTGGTGAGGTCGATGTCGATCTCCCTGGCATCGTCGCCCAGCAGGAGGTCGCGGACCGTCCCCCCGACCAGGTGGAGACGATGCCCGCGCTCGGCGAACCGCTCGGCGAGCGGTGCCAGCTCGGCGAGCACGGGGGTGAAGCGTTCCGGGACCATGACGCCCCACAGGCTAGGGAGCGCAGCCGCCCGACGCCCGCGCCGTTCGCGACCCGACCGGCGACATGACCGGCGACATGACCGGCGACATGACGGGCGCCACGACGACCGGCGCCACGACGACCGGGCGCTGCGCTCGGCGGCTACCGTCCACCACGGTGAACGACACCCGGCGCCGGCGGGGTGCGTCCGACCGTTCCCCGCTCCCGGGCCTACGGCCGACGATGCGCCTCGAGACGTGGCCCACCGACCCCACGGTGGGCCATCTCGTGGTGCCCGAGCACGATGCCCTGCTCGACGGACGCGAGCTCGAGGCCGTGCTCGACCGGGCGCGCGCCCGCGGCTACACATCGGTCCGTACGAGCGCGCTGTTCCCGAGCGTCGCGGACGCGGTCCTCGCGGCGGGCTTCGTGGTCACCGACTCGCTCGCCCTGCTCCGGGTCGGGCTCGATCCGCGTGACGGGTCGGCCGTCGCGCCCGCCACGACCCACCGGGTGCGGCGACTCTGGGCGGCCCAGCACGGTGCCGCGGCGGAGGTCGATCAGCTGGCGTTCGGTCCCGTGTGGGGATACGACGCCCGGAGCGTGGCAGCGACCCGACGAGCGACCCCCGCGCACCGGGCGCGGCGCGTCGGCCGGATCGACGGCTATGCGATCGCCGGGGTCGGTGGCACGACCGGGTACCTGCAGCGGCTCGCCGTCCGTCCGGACCGGCGCCGACGCGGCATCGCCGACGCGCTGGTGGCCGACGCGCTCGCGTGGATGCGGTCACGCGGCGTCAGCTCGGCGCTGGTCAACACCGGCGTCGACAACGTCGCGGCGCTCCGCCTCTACGAGCGACACGGGTTCCGCGAGCTCCCCGATCGGTTGACGGTGGCCGAGGCGTCGCTCACCGAGACGCCGACGACTGGTCCGGCCGGACCGACGACCACCGGACCGACGGAGACCGGGGTCACCGCGACCGGAGTCACGGCGACCGGGACGTCCGGCGACGGCGGTCGGTCATGACCGCACGCGTCGGGCGCCTGTTCGGCGTGACGGTCGCCGTCGTCGTCGTCGCCCTCGTCGCGGTTCCCGCCACCGATCACGCCCGACCGTCGTCGGTGCTCGCGTCCGCCGCGCGCCAGCCCGAACTGGTGCTCGTCGACCAGTCGTTCGTCCTCGCCGTCGACGACGTGCTGCGGCTGCGCTACGAACTGAACGGCGACCTCTCGACCGTCGAGCCGATCGTCGATGCGATCCTCGATCCACCGCCGACCACCACGACCGTCCCCCCCGACGACGATCCCGACGGCGACGCTGACGCGGACGGCGACGCTGACACGAACGGCGACGCTGACACGAACGGCGACGCTGACACGAACGGCGACGCTGACACGAACGGCAACGCTGACGCGGACGGCGACGCGCCCGACCGGACCGACGACACGGACGGCGAACCGGTCGGGTCGGGCATCGACGTCGTGATCACGTCGTACGAGCCGATCGCGGACCGGGGCCGCGTCGGCTCGGTCCTCGCTGGCGCGACCGGACCTGCCGTCGACGGTGCCCGCTTCGACCTCGCCGAGGTCCTCGTCGCCGACGCCGACCCGCTGCGCATCGAGCTCGACGTCCAGACCGCACTCGACGGGGAGCTGGCCCGCGAGCTCGAGCTCCCCGTCGCCGGTCTGTACCCCCTGACCGTCGACCTCCGACGTGCGGACGGCCGCCGGCTCAGCCGCCACACGACGTTCGTGGAACGCCTCCCCGCCGCCGGTCAACGGCCCCGCCGGGCGCAGCCGTTCGGGTTGTCGATCGTGGCCGCCGTGCCCGACCCGGGTCCGGAACCGGACCGGCTCGACCTGCTCGACGCGCGATCGCGCCTCGTCGAGTTGGCCCAGCTCGGCGAGGGCCTCGACGGGGCGTTGACCATCTCGATCCCACCGGTGGTCGCCGACGACCTCGACGACGACGCCTTCGGCACCCGGCTCCGGACCGCCCTCCGGGGCACCGAGATCCTCGCCGCCCCGGCGATCACGCTCGACCCGTCGTCGGCCGTGGCGGCCGGGGAGGTCGAGGCGTTCACGCGCGAGCTGCGCGCCGGCGAGGACCTCCTCGCCCGGACGTTCCCCGCGACGACCGTGCGGCGCTCCGCCTGGTTGTGGGACGAACCGCTCAGCCTCGACGCGGCCGGGATGCTGCGCGACCTCGGCGTCCCGCTCGTCGTCACCTCCGCCGAGGACTACTTCTCACTGGCGGGCGCCCTGCCCCCCGAGTTCACCGACCCGAGCCTCCTCTACATCGCCGAGCTCCCCGACGATTCGACGATGTCCGTGGCGATGATCGATCCCGTGAGCGAGCTGCTCGACCCCGACCGTGACGACCTCCGCTCCTCCGCCGACGTCGCCGTCGAGTTGTTCGCCACGCTCGTGGCGACGCGGTACCAGCTGCCCGACGCACCCCGCGTCGCCATCTTGTCCAGCGTCCGGTTCGGCGTGCCCGACGCCGACGTGCTCGGCAAGGTGGAGGGCTTCGTCCGCGAGCACCCCGACTTCGATCTGCGGTCGCTGTCGTTCGTGCCCGGCTCGACCGACGTGATGCTGGTCAACGGCGAGCCGCGCCGGGTCGAGTTCCCCGAGACGGCCGGGATCGACCTTCGACGGCGATCGGATCGCATCGCGCTCGCGCGCACGCTGGTCGACTCCCACGGTTCGATGCTGCCCGTCGACGACCCGCGCCTGGCCACGTGGCACCGCGAGCTCGACGTGTTGCTGTCGACCGGATTCACCGACGCGCAGGCCGACCGCCGGATCGACGACGTCATCGAGGAGGTCGAGGTGATCCCCGACGCCATCGACCCGCCCGACCCGTTCACGTTCACGCTCACCGGCCAGACGAGCGAGATCACCCTCCGGATGGGCAACACCGGGTCCATCCCGCTCCGCGTCCTGCTCCGGCCGGAGGCGTCGAAGCTGACGTTCCCCGACGAAGTGGTCGACGTCGTGCTGCCGCCCGGCACGACCAACGTCGTGATCCCCGTCGCCGCGCTGTCCAACGGCACGTTCCCCGTCACGATCGAGATGCTGACGCCGTCCGACCGACGCGAGATCGCCGACCCGATTGTCCTCACCGCCCGGGTCAACGCCCTCACGGGGCTCGGGCAGGTCCTCACCGGCGGGGCCCTCGTCGTGCTCGCGAGCTGGTGGTTCAGCCACTTCCGCAACCGCCGCCGACGCGCCACCGCGCGCGCCCGCAACGGCCATCCCAGCAACGGCCGAACGAGCGGGCCGTCGACGTCCGGTAGCGTCGCGACACCGTGAACCGCGTCCGCATCGTCACCGACAGCTCGTGCGACCTCCCCGTCGAGGTGGCCGACGCGTACGGCATCGAGGTCGTCCCGCTGTCGATCCGATTCGGCGACACCGAGCTCGTCGACCGCGACGAGCTCACCCCTGCGGAGTTCTGGGTGCGCTGTGCCGACACCACCACCCTGCCCGAGACGGCCGCCCCGTCGCCCGGTCGGTTCGAGACGGCGTACGGGCGGTTGCTCGACGGGGGCGCCACGGGGATCCTCGTCGTGTCCCTCTCGAGCGAGCTGTCGGCCACGATGCAGAGCGCGATCGTCGCCGCCCGCCAGGTGGCCGACGAGCGCGGCGTCGACGTCCGGGTGGTCGACAGCCGGACGGTGAGCCTCGGGGTCGGGACGATCGCGATCGCATGCGCCCGTGCGGCCGCCGACGGCGCCGACCTCGACACGCTCGAGTCCCTCGCGACGCATCTCGCGTCGCGGACACGCGTCGTCGGCGCGCTCGACACCCTCGAGAACCTGAAGAAGGGCGGTCGCATCGGGAACGCCCGAGCACTGCTGGGCACGGCGCTGTCGATCAAGCCGATCATCGAGGTGCGCGACGGACGGGTCGAGCAGGCCGGCAAGCAGCGCACCCGGAGCAAGGCCCTCGCGCTGGTCGTCGAGCGGGTCCGCGAGGACGCCGGCCGGATCTCCGACCTCGCCGTGTTGCACGCCGACTGCAGCGACGTCGATCAGTTCGTCGACTCCCTCCGGCCGCTGTACGGCGGCGAGATCGTGGTCGGTGAGATCGGACCGGTCATCGGCACCCACGCGGGACGCGGCACGATCGGGGTCGCCTACCAGCGCACCTGACCGCACGCCCCGGCCGCGGACCACGTCGGACGGACCGCGGTGCGTGCGCAATGACGGTGGTGGCGCGCCGGCCACCACTAGCGTGAGCGCACGGTCATGCCTTCGTCGCCACCCCCGTCGACCCCCGCCCCGTCGCGACGGGGTGACGACATCGACGCGCCCTCGAGCAGCTGGCC
>SKSP01000306.1 GCA_007122945.1 Ilumatobacteraceae bacterium
GTAGGTCGTGATCGGGGCGTCGGGCCCACGGAAGGTGGGATCGGGCTGGTGGTCGCTCATGGGGCGAAGGCTACGCTGCGGGAACGTCAACGACCCGAGGGGGAGCAATGCCCGAAGCCGTGATCGTCGCCACCGCGCGCAGCCCGATCGGCCGCGCCGCGAAGGGCTCACTCGTGAGCATGCGGCCCGACGACCTGTCCACCCAGATCGTGAAGGCCCTGATGGCCAAGGTGCCCCAGGTGCGGTCGGGCGACGTCGAGGACCTCATCATGGGGTGCGGACAGCCGGCCGGAGAGGCCGGCTTCAACATCGCCCGCGTCGTGGCCGTGCTCGCCGGCCTCGACGACGTGCCGGGCGTCACCGTGAACCGGTACTGCTCGTCGAGCCTGCAGACGATCCGCATGGCCGCCCACGCCATCAAGGCCGGTGAGGGCGACTGCTTCATCGCCGCCGGCGTGGAGACCGTGAGCCGCTACGGCGCCGGCGCGAGCGACACCGCGCCCAACGAGGTGTTCGCCCCGGCGGGCGAGCGCACCGCGCAGCGTGCCCAGGGTGGTCAGCCGCCGTGGAGCCCGCCCGAGGGCCTCCCCGACATCTACATCGCGATGGGACAGACCGCGGAGAACGTGCGCGAGTACGAGAACGTCACCCGCCAGGAGATGGACGAGTTCGCCGCCCGCAGCCAGCAGCTCGCCGTGGCCAACGTGGAGAACGGGTTCTTCGCCGACGAGATCACCCCGGTCACGTTGCCCGACGGCACCGTCGTGTCCGCCGACGACGGTCCGCGTGCCGGAACGACCGCAGAGGGTCTCGCCGGTCTGAAGCCGGTGTTCCGCCCCGACGGCGAGATCACCGCCGGCAACGCCTGCCCGCTCAACGACGGGGCGGCCGCGGTGATGGTGATGAGCGACACCAAGGCCGCCGAGCTCGGCATCACGCCGCTCGCCCGCGTCGTGTCGTCGGGCGTGTCGGGGCTCAACCCCGAGATCATGGGCCTCGGCCCGATCGAGGCCAGCCGACAGGCGCTCGGCCGGGCCGGGCTGTCGATCGACGAGATCGACCTGGTCGAGATCAACGAGGCGTTCGCCGCCCAGGTGATCCCGTCGGCCAAGCACCTCGGCATCGACATCGACGCCCAGCTCAACGTGCACGGTGGTGCGATCGCCCTCGGGCACCCGTTCGGCATGACCGGCGCACGCATCATGACGACGCTCGTCCACGGCCTCCAGGAGACCGGCGGCCGGTACGGCCTCGAGACGATGTGCGTCGGCGGCGGCCAGGGGATGGCGATGGTCGTCGAGCGGCTGGACTGAGCCGAACGATCCTCGACACTCGCCCCTGATGAACCCTGACCTGATCAACCCTGGCCTGATGAACCCCTGACGCGGACGAGCCGCCCGCACCGTGGGTGCGGACGGCTCGTGACCGGTCGACGGGGTGGATCAGTCGATCCAGCCCTGCTGGCGGGCGAAGTCCTCCGCGACCGCGTTCGGGTCCTCACCGTCGGCCGACACGCGACGGTTGAGCTCCGCCATCGTGTCGTTGTCGAGCGGCTCGAGGATCGTCTCGGCGATCGCCTGGAAGGCCTCGGGGGCCTCCTGGTACACGCTGTCGGGCATCGTCAGCGAAACGTTGTAGAGGATGTGGACACCCGGGTCCTCGATCAGCTCGAGACCGAGGGCGGGGATGCGGCCGTCGGTGGTGAAGACCTCACCGAAGGTGCAGTTCCCGGTCGCGGTCTCGTCGTAGATCACGCCGATGTCGAGGATCTCGGCCTGGGCGTCGGGCAGCGTCCAGTCGTACGCGTCCTCGAACAGCACGAGGCCGTCGGGGCGGTTCGGGTACTCGGTCTCCATGCAGACGGTGGCGTCGGGGTTGTCCAGGACGTACTGTGCCATGCCCTCGAGGTCGAGCCCGGTGGGCTCCATGTCGCCGGCGGTGGCGAAGCCGTACGTGTTGTTGAACGGTGAGACGCCGAGCCAGCGGATGTCGTTGGCCTCGAGGTCGCCGAGGCACACCCCGTTGGAGAGCTCGTCACGGTCGAAGCTGGGGTCCTCCTGGCCGAGGTGGACGGTCCAGCCGGTGCCGTTGTACTCCCAGTAGGCGTCGATCTCGTTCGACTCCAAGGCGTCGCGGTTGACCACCGTGCCACCGAGGTTGACGTTGTTGATCACGTCGCCGCCGGCGGCCTCGACGGCCACCACGAGGAGCTCACCGAGCACGAACTGCTCGACGAAGTCCTTGGAGCCGACGTTGACGGTGATGCCGGACAGGTCGACCTCGTCGAACCGGTCGAGGACGTTGGCGAAGTCGGTGATCGTCTCGCACTCGGCAGCGGCCGGGGGGTCGGTCGCTTCGGGCTCGTCGGCGGGTTCGTCGGCGGGCTCTTCGGCGGGTTCGTCGGCGGGCTCGTCGGCGACGTCGTTGTCGTCGTCGCCGCCGCACGCCGCGACGACGAGCGCCAGTGCGGCGAAGCCGGCGACGAACCGCTTGGGTTCACGCTTGATTCTCATTGGGTGGTTTCCTCCCCTGGTTGTGGATGGATCGGATGGCGTTGCGGTCGGGCGCGGAGTTCACAGCCCGCGCGGTCGCAGCCCCTTCTCGATGATGGCTGCGATCCAGTCGACCGACAGCGCGACGAGTGCGGTCATGCCCGCACCCGTGATCAGCACCAGGTCCCGCCGTAGCTGGATCCCGGCACCGATGGTGGCTCCCAGGCCGCCGCCACCGATCAGGTAGGCCAGTGCGGCCATCCCGACGTTGATGACGAGGGCGGTGCGGATGCCGGCGAGGATCACCGGGACCGCGAGCGGGAGCTCGATCTCGCGGAGCGCCTGGGACTTCGTGAGCCCCATGCCGCGTCCGGCTTCGATCACGGACTGGTTGACCTGTTCGAGCCCCACGATGGTGTTGCGGAGCACGGGCAAGATGGTGAACAGCGTCAACGCCCAGATGGTGGTCCACGGGCCCCGGCCGAGCCAGGCGAACGCGAGGATCAGCAGACCGAACGCGGGGATCGCCTGCCCGGAGGTGGCCACGGCGAGGATCGGCCCGCCGAGGCGCTTGTAGCCGGGGCGCGTCAGCATGATGCCGAGCGGGACGGCGATCAGGATCGTGAAGAGCGTGGACCACAGGGTGATCGACAGGTGTTGCTCGAGCTGGGGCCGCAGGTTGCGCTCCCAGTCGAGGGCCCGTTCGTCCTGGAAGATGCGGTCGCTGCGGTTGTAGTTCCACAACAGCAGCAGCGCGCCGGTGATGATGATCGCGGGCGAGATGATCAGACCGGCGTTCGATTTGATCAGGCGGACACCCGGTGGTCGGCGGGTCGTCGTCGGTGCCGGACCAGGTGCGGCGGACTCGGGCCGGCCGGCCGCGGCTGGCGGATCAGCGGTCCGAGTAGGTGCGCTCATCAGGCGTTCACCTCGGCGTCGTGCACGTCGTCGTTCTGCACGTCGTCGAGGGCCGCCTGCTGCGCGGCCAGCTCGTCGTAGTGCTTCTTGGCCTCGTTGCGCATCCGCTTGAGGACGTCGGCGAGCCGCTCGACGTCGAGGATGCCGAGGTGGCGGCCCTTCTCGTCGACGACGACGGCCTGGCCGGCGTTCGACATCAGCAACTCCTCGAGCGCGTCGTGGAGCGTCGCGTTCGGCGGCACCTTGGCGCGCACCCGCGGGCCGAGCTGGTCGAGCGGCTTCGACGTGTCGGCGAGGTGCGTGCCGTTGATCCAACACTGCGGGCGTTGCTGGTCGTCGAGGACGAGCATCCACTTCTCGTCGGAGGCGTCGAACCGGCGCTGGGCCTCGTCGCGAGGGGTGTTGACGTCGACGACCGGGAAGTCGTGCACCAGCTCGATGTCGCGGACGCGCTCGAAGTTCAGTCCCTTCAGCGTGGATCCCGACCCGATGAAGTCGCTGACGAACTCGTCGACCGGGTAGGCGAGGATCCGCTCGGGAGTGTCGAACTGGGCGATGCGCGACTGATCGCCGAGGATCGCGATGCGGTCGCCCATCTTGATCGCCTCGTCGATGTCGTGGGTCACGAAGACGATGGTCTTCTTGAGCTCCGACTGCAGGCGCAGGAACTCGTTCTGCAGACGGTCGCGGGTGATCGGGTCGATCGCACCGAACGGCTCGTCCATCAGCAGCACCTCGGGGTCGGCGCCGAGCGCGCGGGCGACGCCGACACGCTGGGCCTGACCGCCGGAGAGCTCCTTCGGGTACCGGTCCCGGTAGATCGACGGGTCGAGACCGGTGAGCTCGAGCAGCTCGTTCACCCGCGCGTTGATCTTCTGCTTGTCCCAGCCCTGGAGGCGGGGCACGGTGCCGATGTTCTGGGCGATGGTCTGGTGCGGGAACAGGCCGATCTGCTGGATGACGTAGCCGATGCGCCGGCGGAGGAGGTCGGGGTCGACCTTGGTGACGTCCTCGCCGTCGAAGATGATGCGGCCCGACGAGGGTTCGATCATCCGGTTGATCAGGCGCAGCGTCGTGCTCTTGCCGCACCCCGATGGCCCGACGAGCACGAGGATCTCACCCTCGGGGATCTCGAGGTCGAGCTCGGCGACGGCGGGCACCGTGGTGCCCGGGTACGTCTTGCCGACTCCCTCGAGACGGATCATCGTCTTGGGCGCGTCGGCGGGCGTCGTGCCGGTCGACGCGGCGTCGGCGGTGGAGTGGTCGGTCATGAGCGCAGACCCTTCGAGGTGGTGAGGCGGCGGACGATGGTGAAGACGAGATCGGCGATCAGCGCGAGGACGATGGTGAAGACGACGCCGGTCCACATGCGTTCGACCGAGCTGATGTCGGGGAACCGCTGGAGGCCGTCGCGGACGTAGCCGCCGAGGCCGCTGCCGCCGACGAGCGGGGCGATCGCGGCGATGCCGATGTTGAGCAGGGTGGCGACCCGGATGCCCGTCAGGATCACCGGCCAGGCGAGCGGCAGCTCGATGCGTACCAGGCGCTGACGGGCGTTCAGGCCCATCCCCTTGGCCGACTCGATGACGGCCCGGTCGACCTCCTCGATCCCGATGATCGTGTTCCGCAGGATCGGCAGGATCGAGTAGAGCATCAGGGCGATGATCGGGCCCCGGTCACCGATGCCGATGCCCGGCACCGAGAGGAACACGGCGAACAACGCCAGCGAGGGGATCGTGAGCAGGATCGAGGCGAATCCGATCACCGGGGCACTGAGGGCGCGGACCCGGTGCACGAGGATCCCGAGGGCGATCGAGATGATCGATGCGAGCAGCATCGACATGGCGACCAACTGCACGTGGTCGACCATGTTGCCGACGACGTTGCCGAGGCCCTCCTGTTCGGTGACGTAGCGCCACCAGCTGGAGTAGGCGCTCGTGTCGCTGACGAGGCTGGGCAACTCGGTGATGCCGCGACCGAGGTCACGCAGCCCGCCCAACACGTTGTTGTTGGCGGCCGTCGGCAGGATGAACAGGTACCAGATCACGACGCCGAGGAGGAGCAGCAATCCGATCAGGCGCGCGGGGAACTTTCGCGCAACGGTTGCGACGGGTGGCCGGGACTCGGGTGGCGAATCGCCTGTCCGGTCGTCGAGTGACGCGGGCGCGTCGTGGTCGGTCGACGTCATCGGGTCGAACTCCTGATGGGACTCCTCGTGGTGCCCGTACGGGCGCTGACTCGTGAAATGGATCCCTCTCCCGCGCTCACCGGGCGCGTCGGATCGTGTCGTATTGGAGGCGATTGCGGTGCCGACCTTAGCCCGATCTCGCTGAAGTCGCGCGCATTGCACCTGGGTCCGGGCTCCGCGCCCGGTCAGAGGGTCCAGCGGTTCGGGAGGTCGGCGCGCACGCGTACCATGCCGCCGTTCGCGGTGTCACCCTCCGACGGGCAGCACGTGGCACGCAGCACGTACTGCTCGCCACCGGCCACGAGTTCGGCGAGCACGTAGCCCTCGCTCGAGTCGCGCAGACCGGCACCGGTCGGCGCGTCGACGGCTCGGTCGTCACCGACAGGGTGCAGCGAGCGCACCTCCAGCCCGGCGCACTCGGCCTCGGCCGCCCACAGGTTGACCAGCCCGCTGCGGAGCGCCGGGTCGGCGAGCAGATCGGCGCCGTCGAGACACAGTTCGACGGTCGTCACACTCACGGGGACCAGGGCGTCGCGGTCGACGATGGAGCCGCCGTTCAGGTCCTCGTCGAGGAGCACGACCACCGGTTCGGTGTCGTCGCCATCGCACCGGCCGACGAATCCGTACCGTACGACCGGGAAGCCGTCGTCGCCGAGTGATTCGAACCGGACCCGGTCACCCGGGTGGAACGAGGTCATCGAGCGACTCCGGTCGGCCCGGTGACCACGGCGTCGTTCAGTGCCGACCACCCCCGCAGCGCATCGGCAGCCCAGGCGTCGAAGGGCCGGTCGGTGAGTGCCACCACGCCGACGCGCGCATCGGGGTCGACGAGCATCATCGTGCCCGCTCCGCCGAAGTGCCCGACGGCGCGTCCGGATCGGGCGCTGCCCGACCAGTGCGGGTGTTTGTCGCCCGCGATCTCGACCCCGAGTCCCCACGGGCACGGTGCGAATCGGCCCACACCCGGCACGATACCCGCGAGCGACGGGAACTGCGGCGAGCACGCATCGAACGCGGTCTCCGGCGCCAGCAGGAGCGGGTCGAGCAGTTCGGCGACGAACGCAGCGACATCCTCGATCGTCGAGGTCGCGCCGTGCGCGGGTGATCCCACGAGCTCGGTCGAGCGCATGCCGAGCGGCTCGAACACCGCCGCGGCGAGGTAGTCGCCGAACGCCATGTCGGCGGCCGCGGCGACGTGCTCGGCCAGCAACTCGTAGCCGGTGTTGGAGTAGGTCCGTGTCCGCTCCGGCGCCGACACCGGCCGTCGGCCCTCGAAGCCGTACCCGCCCGCGTGGGCGAGCAGGTGGCGCAGCGTGCAGCCCGGCTGGCCGACCGCGTCGTCGAGCGCGACGATCCCCTCCTCTACCGCGACGAGCGTGGCCCACGCCGTCATCGGCTTGGTGAGCGACGCCAGCCGGAACCGGTGGTTCCGGTCACGAGGCGCGGTCCGGACCTCGTCGGGCGTGACCGTCGCCGCGGCGACGTGATCGACCGGCCAGGTGTCGACCAGGTCGAGCGGATCGGTCGGGTCGAGCGGCACGGGTCGCCCGCCGGGTCCGTTCGTGCTCGTCCGTCAGCCCATCCGGTGGGTCTCGACCAGCTCCGCGGTCCGGAACGCCAACTCGAGGCCCTGGCGTCCGTTGAGCCGCGGATCGCACACGGTCTCGTAGCGGTGGTCGAGATCGTCGTCGGAGAGCGCGTCGGCGCCGCCCAGGCACTCGGTCACGTTCTCGCCGGTCAGCTCGACGTGGATGCCGCCGGGCCAGGTCCCCTCGGCGCGATGCGCCAGCACGAACCCCTGGATCTCGCCCATGATCGCGTCGAAGTGGCGCGTCTTGCGGCCGTTCGGCGCGCTGTAGGTGTTGCCGTGCATCGGGTCGCACGCCCACACGACGGGGTGGCCGGCATCGGTGACGGCGCGCAGCAGCGGACGCAGCCCGGACTCGACCCGGTCGACGCCCATCCGTGAGATCAGCGTCAGGCGACCGGGGATGCGGGCCGGGTTGAGCACCTCGCAGAGCCCGAGCACCTCGTCGACCGTGGTGGACGGGCCGACCTTGCACCCGATCGGATTGGCGACACCGCGCAGGAACTCGACGTGGGCGCCCTCGAGATCGCGGGTGCGCTCGCCGATCCAGAGCATGTGGGCGGAGCAGTCGTACCACGCTCCGGTGAGCGAGTCACGGCGTGTGAGCGCCTCCTCGTAGCCGAGCAGCAGCGCTTCGTGACTGGTGAACACGTCCACCTCGCGCAGGTTCGGGTTCGACTCGGTGTCCATCCCGCACGCGCGCATGAACGCGAGCGCCCGCTCGATGTCGGTCGCGAGTTGCTCGTAACGCCGGCCCTCCGGGCTGGACGACACGAACTCCTGGGTCCAGGCGTGCACCCGGTCGAGGGCGGCGAACCCGCCCTTGGTGAACGCCCGCAACAGGTTCAGTGTCGATGCCGACTGGTGGTACGCCTGGACGAGCCGGTCCGGTGAAGCGACGCGAGCGGCCGCGGTCGGTGCTGCATCGTTGACGATGTGGCCCCGGAACGACGGGATGTCGGCGTCGCCGATCCGTTCGGTCGGGTTGGATCGTGGCTTGGCGAACTGGCCGGCCATGCGTCCGACCTTCACGACGGGGACACCCATCGAATAGGTGAGCACGACCGCCATCTGGAGGATGACGCGCAGCTTCTCGCGGATCGAGTCGGCGGAGAAGTCCTCGAAGCTCTCGGCGCAGTCGCCGGCCTGCAGCAAGAACGCGTTGCCGGCCGACACCTGGGCCAGCGACGCCTGCAACGACCGGGCCTCGCCGGCGAACACGAGCGGGGGGTACCCGGCGATCTGCTTGATCGCGCGATCGAGATCGGCCTCGTCGGGCCAGTCGGGCTGCTGCAGGGCCGGGAAGCCGCGCCAGGAGGTGGGTTCCCAGGCGGCCGGACGGGTCGTCATGCCGCCAGCCTACTGGCGGCATCCGGCGCTGCCGGTCGGCATTCGGCAACGGGTTGCCGGCGGCGGCAGGCGGGGATCGGCAGGCTGGGTCAGACGGCGAGGATGCGCTCGGCGTCGTCGCGCAGACCGGCCACCGCCCGGCTGACGAGTCGGCGCGCCGCCTCGGCGGTGACACCGAGGCTCTCGCCGACCTCGCGGAAGCTCTTGCGCTCGCCGTCGAGCAGCCCGAACCGGGCCTCGACCGCGTACCGGGCGCGGGCGTCTAGGGTGCCGAGGAGCTCGTCGAGCAGGTCGCTGTCGACCAGCGTCATGACGTGGTCCTCGGGGGTCCCGTCGCCGTTGGCCATCAGGTCGCCCAAGGTTGCGTCGCCGTCGTCGCCGACGGTCTTGTCGAGCGACACCGGCGTGGTGAGGCGGTGCAACTCGGCGTTGGTCTGGTCCAGGGTCTCGCCATCGCCGGAGGCCTGACGCAGCGCGGCGCGCAGGCTCGCCGAGCGGTCGCCCGGGATGCGGATCAGGCTGGCCTTCTGGTCGAGTGCCCGGCCGATCGCCTGGCGGATCCAGAACGTGGCGTACGTCGAGAACTTGAAACCACGGCGCCAGTCGAACTTGTCGACGGCGTGCTCGAGGCCGAGGTTGCCCTCCTGGATGAGGTCGAGCAGGTCCATGCCCTGTGGGAGCGGGTACCGCCGGGCGATGCTGACCACGAGGCGCAGGTTGGCGCGGATGAAGCGGTCCTTGGCGTCCGCGGCGGCGGCCACCTTCGCCTTCAGGTCGGCGCTCTTCTTGCCGGCGGCCAGCTGCTCGGCGGCCTCGCGGCCGGCTTCGATGACGCGCGACAGCTCGCGCTCGTCCTCGGCGGTGAGCAGCGGCACCTTGCCGATGTCGTTCAGGTAGAGACCGATGGA
>SKSP01000510.1 GCA_007122945.1 Ilumatobacteraceae bacterium
CATCTTACGCGCCGCCGGCGCCCGGGCCGCCCGGTCCCATCGGGCCGCCACCTCGCCCGGCTGGTCCCACCGGGCCGCCGCCCCGCCCCGATCGGCCGTCGAGCCCCCACGGTCGTGACCCGTCGGACCGCGAGCCGAGCAACCGTCAGCTGCTGCGGCGGGCGTTGTCGTCGTCGCGGGCGACCAAGCAGGCGTTCTTGCTCCGCGAGGTGCTCGGACCGCCGGTGTCGCTGCGCACGGATCACGGCGACCGTCCCAGCTGATCGGACGCGCCCGGCGTTCGGCGGCGATGTCGTTTCGGACGAGGTGGACGCGGGTACGCGGCGTGCATGCGAACCGCGACCGCCCTCTTCGCCGCGTCCGCGCTCACCCTCGGCGCGGCGGCCGTGACGCACGCCGATCACCCACGGACGGCGACCACTGGCGCGGGAGTCCCCAGCGTCGACCCGCCCGACCCGGCAGTCACGGCGTTCCGACCGCTCGACGCCCCGCGGCGCGTGCTCGACACGCGTGCGGACGCGTCGACCGCCGACGGTGAGTTCGTCGGCATCGGTCGACCCGGCGTCGACACGACCACCGAGCTGCCGGTCGCGGGTCGGGTCGGTGTGCCGGCCGATGCCGATGCGGTGGCGCTGAACGTGACGGCCGTGGAGGCCGAGCAGGAAGGGTTCGTCACCGTCTTCCCCTGCGGCGAGGACCGCCCGAACGCGTCGAACCTGAACGTCGGTGACGGCGCGACGATCGCCGTCGGCACGTTCGTCCGGATCGGCGACGACGGCGAGGTGTGCGTCCACACGTCCGCCGACACCGACCTGGTCGTCGACGTGACCGGCTACTTCCCGGCTGGCGCGGTCGATGCCCTCGACGCACCGCAGCGGCTCCTGGACACCCGGGAGGCGAGCGCCACCATCGACGGACAGTTCGAGCGGATCGGGATCCGAGACGCCGGGTCGACGCTCGAGCTCGACGTCGCCGATCGCGGCGACGTCCCGACCGCGGGTGTCGACGATCCCTTGGTCGTCGCCCTCACGGTGACCGTCGACGGCAGCGACGAGCCCGGCTTCGTCACCGTTCACCCGTGCGACGGGGACCGTCCGACCGCGTCCCAGCTCAACCACGCGGCGGGGCAGACGGTCGCCAACACGGTGGTGTCGCGGGTGGACGACGACGGGCGCATCTGTGTGTTCATGTCGGCCGAGACGCACGTGATCGTCGACGTCGCCGCCAGCCTCCCAGCGACCACGTACGCGCCGCTCGACCAGCCTCGTCGGCTGCTCGACACGCGCGCCACCGACTCCACGTTCGACGGCGAGTTCGCCGGCACCGGTCTCCGGCCCCAGCGGTCCACCCTGCAGCTGGACGTCGCCGGCCGCGCTGGCATCCCGGACGACGCGGGTGCCGTGCTGCTGAACGTCACCGCCGTGGGGGCTCGCAACGACGGCTTCGTCACCGTGCACCCGGCCGGCGTCGAACGCCCGACCGCCTCCAACCTCAACGTCGCCGAGGGCGACACCGTCGCCAACGCGGTCACGACGCGGCTCGGCACGGACGGCGCGGTGTGCCTCCACGCCGACGCGGCCGCGCACTACGTGGTGGACGTCGTCGGCTGGTTCCCCGGGACCCCGACGGCGACGACGGCGGACGAGTGCCCGGACCCGCCGCTGTTCCCGACGTACCGGATGGTCGCCCTGTACGGCACCGACGCCGACGACCGGCTCGGCGCCCTCGGTGAGCAGACACCCGAGGCCGCGGCCGAGCGGCTCGCCGAGGTCGTCGAACCGTACGAGGCCGGCGACCGGCCGGTGCTCGGTGTGTTCGAGCTGATCGCCACGATCGCGCTGGCGTCACCCGGTGAGGACGGGTTGTACCGCTCGGTCGGATCCAGCGATCGCGTCCAGCGCTACCTCGACGTCGCCCGCGATCACGGCTACCACCTGGTGCTCGACATCCAGCCCGGCCGATCCGATTTCCCGACCGAGGTCGCCCGTTACGAGGAGTTCCTCCGCGAGCCGGACGTGCACGTCGCGCTCGATCCCGAGTGGCGGATGGGCCCCGACGAGGTGCCCGGCGAGCTCGTCGGCCAGGTGAGCGCGGCCGAGGTCAACGACGTCGCCCGTTACCTCGCGGACATCGTCGAGGAGGAGGGGCTGTCGCAGAAGCTGTTGATCGTGCACCAGTTCCAGGACCGGATGATCACCGAACGCGACGAGCTGATCGCCCCGCCCGAGCTCGCCGTCAACATCCACATGGACGGGTTCGGCACGCGCGAGCAGAAGCTCGACACGTATTCCGTCACGCAGGTGGATCCTCCGCTGTGGAACGGCTTCAAGTTGTTCTACGACGAGGACGTCGACATCTTCTCGCCCTCCGACGTGCTCGAACTCGATCCGGTACCCGACTTCGTCTCGTACCAGTGACGGGCTCGTGACCGACCCGTCGCCGGTCAGTGACCGGTGATGGGTCCGTCGCGGTAGAGGTACTCGTCGAGCTGGCCGGCGAAGCGCGCGTTGTTGCGCCGCAGCCACTCGATGACCATCGCGGCGTGCTCCATCTCCTCTTCCATGTTGTGGATGAGGATCCCCTTCAAGTCGTCGTCCTCGCAGTCGTCGGCTCGCTGGCGGTACCAGTCGACGGCCTCCAGCTCCTCCATCAGCGAGACGATGGCGTGGTGCATCGCCAGGGTCTCGGGGGTCAGACGTTCGCGGGGTGCGTGCAGGTTGTCACTGGCCATGGGCGCCGATCGTAGGCCTGTTCACGTCCGCAGGTCGGTGGCGGCGGCGATCTCGCGGACCCGGGCGAGCAGCACGTCGAGCGCCGGTCGGTTCATCCCGCCCTCGGGGACGATCACGTCGGCGTGCCGCTTGCTCGGTTCGATGAACTGGTCGTGGCTGGGGCGCACCGTCGTGAGGTACTGATCGATGACGCTGCCCACCGTCCGGCCCCGCTCGGTGATGTCGCGCTGCAGGCGCCGGATGAGGCGGAGGTCGGCGGGGGTGTCGACGAAGATCTTCAGGTCGAAGCGTTCGCGCAGCGACGGTTCCCACAGCACGAGGATGCCCTCGACGACGACGATGCGGGCGGGGTGGACCCGACGCACGTCGTCGGTGCGCTCGAAGTTCGTGTAGTCGTACACGGGCACCGGCACGGGGGCCCCGTCGCCCAACGCCGCGAGGTGGTCGTTCAACAGCGCCCAGTCGAAGGCGTCGGGGTGGTCGTAGTTGGCGGCGGCGCGCTCCTCCAGCGTGTCGCCGAGCCGGGCGACGTAGTACGAGTCGAGCTTGATCAGGGCCAGCCGGTCGTCGCCGGTCAGCTCCGCGAGGCGCTCGGCGATGGTGGTCTTGCCCGAGCTCGTGCCGCCGGCGACCCCGATGAGGAACGGCCGCGTCGGAGCGTCATCAGGTCGCATCCCGGTCGATCGTACGGCTCACGGCCGGGGGGATCCTTGTATCGCACGCGCGCGGACGCCATGCTTGCGCCGTGATCAGCGAACGGCACCGGGCCATGCTCGAGCTCGAGCGCACGTGGTGGAACCACGACGAGCCGAAAGAAGCGCTCATCCGCGCGCGCTTCCAGTGTTCGCCCGACGAGTACCATGCCGAGTTGAACGAGTTGCTGGAGCGCCCGGAGGCGATGGAGCACGACCCGCTCGTGGTCCGCCGTCTCGCCCGGCATCGGGTCCGACGCCGTCGGGCCCGGCTCGACACCGGTACCGATGCACACGGAGGGGCACGCCAATGAGTTCCGAGGTTCCCGAGCAGTCGTCCCTCCCCCCCGAGCGTGCACCGCGCCGATCCGGTGAGGGCGGCGCTCCGGTCAGCGGCGCGCTCACGATCGTCCTGGCGGTCGTCGCCGTGGTCGGCGGGTTCCTCATCCTGCGGGCGGTCGTCGGGGGTGACGACGGTGGCACGACGTTGCCGACCGGCCCGGGCAACGGTGCCGAGGTGACCGACCCGGACGACGATGCCGACACCGACCCGGAAGCACCGGTCGTGACCGACCCCCCGGCTCCGCCCACGACCACCGAGCCGCCGCTCGTGACCGACGGGGCCGTGGTCGTGGTCGCCAACGCCAACGGCGTCGACGGGTCCGCGGGGGCGATGACCGACCAGCTCGAGTCGGCCGGCTTCGAGATGGGTACGCCAACCAACGCCACGACGGGGCAGCTCGACAGCACGGTCATCTACTACGACCCCGACGTCGAGCCGGCGCAGGTGGTGGCCGAGTCGGTCAACCGCGTGCTCGGCGGCGACTCGTCGATCTCCCAGGTCGGCACGCCCGCTCCCGTCCAGACCGGTGAGCTCGAGGGCGGTGTGCTCGTGCTCCTCGGCAACGACAAGGCGGGGGCGTCGCTCGAGGAGCTGGCCCCGGCGGCCGACGACGGTGACGACGACGGCCCGGTCGTGACCGCTCCCGATCCCGGTGGTGCCGGCGACGACGATGCCGACGCCGACGAGGACGATCCCGACGCCTGACGAGCCCCGATCGGGCCCCGTTTCCCGCTCCCGACCGCCGACAGGCGATGATGGCACCGGTCAGCGGTGCCGCGCGGCGAGGTGTTCGCGGACGACCTCGGTGATGCAACCCTGGGGCTCGCGCATCGCCCGATCCGGCCCGAAGCGCTCGACGAGCGAGACGGTCGGGACGCGATCGCGCACGTCGCGATCCGTGTCGCCGGCCACGACCAGCACCTCGACGCCGAGCGCGCCCGCCAGGTCGGCGACCCCGCCGACGACCTTGCCGGCGAAGCTCTGTGCGTCGAGGTACCCCTCGCCGGTGACCACGAGGTCCGCGCCGCGCAGGTGTCCCTCCAGGTCGACCTCGTCGGCGACGAGGTCGAAGCCAGGCACGAGCTCGCCGCCGAGCGCGGCCAGACCGCCGGCGAGCCCACCGGCCGCACCGGCCCCCGGGAGCTCGCGCACGTCGACGCCGAACTCGTCGGCGTAGAGCTGTGCGAGCCGGTCGAGCCGTCCGCTGAGGAACGCCACCTGGGCCGGGGTGGCCCCCTTCTGCGGGCCGAACACCCGGGCGGCGTCGGTGAAGCGGGTCTCCACGTCGCAGGCGACGAGCAGTTCGACGCCGCGCAGGCGGGTCGGGGCAGGGATCGCCCGAACCGCACCGAAGCCGCCATCGGTCGTGGCCGATCCCCCCAGCCCGACGACGATGCGCCGGGCCCCGACCCCGACGGCGTGGTCGATCAACTCGCCCACCCCGGTGGTGGTGGCACCGATCGGGTCGTTGCCCTCGGGCCCGCCGACGAGCGTGAGACCGGCCGCCCGAGCGGACTCGATCACGGCGGTCCGCCGGTCGAGACGCCAGTCGGCCGTGACCGGATCGCCCAGCGGGCCCGTGACGACCGTGCGCCGGTTCGGCCCACCGAAGACGTCGAGCAACCCCTCGCCACCGTCGGCGAGGGGGATCTCGACACAGTCGACGTCGGACTCCCAGCACGCATGGCCGATCGCCGCTGCCACCTCCGCGGCGGTCGCCGTGCCCCGGAACTTGTCGACCGCGGCGACGACCTTCACGACGTCGACGCTATCCGGCAACCCCCGGCCGGAATCCCGACTCGGCCGGTAGGTTTTCGGACATGGCCGTGACGGTTCGGATCCCCACCACGATGCGTCCCCTGTCGGGAGGCGCCAAGCAGGTCGAGCTCGCGCCCGGGACGCTCGCCGACGTGATCGAGGCCCTCGAGGCCGCCCACCCCGGGTTCCGAGACCGCCTGCTCGACGACGACGGCGGTCTGCGAAAGTTCGTCAACGTGTTCGTCGACGACGACGACGTCCGCTACCTGGACGGGCTCGACACCAAGGTCGACGACGGTCTCACCGTGTCGATCATCCCCGCGGTCGCCGGCGGCTGACGGGACCCGTACCGTCCGACGCCGTTCACGTGAGCGCGCCGACGAGCTCGTCGCGACTGGCGGGTCCGAGCACCGGCTCGGGTGGTCGCTGCGCACGTTGCTCGTAGACCGACAGCACGCGGGCGACCACGTCCGTGTCCGCGGTGAGGGCGTCGGGCGGGCTCAGCAGGTTGAGGTTGCGCACGAACGCGCGGAGCACCACCGGATCGGTCCGTGTCGCCGGGCGCAGACCGTCCCGGAACACGGCGCGCACGAGCGTGCGCGAATCGCTGGTGTCGCCGTCGGGGTCCTCGCCGGCGAGGATCGCTGCGGCGACCCGGCGGGCCTCGGCGTCCTGGCGAACCGACGCCGTGTACCACGGTCGGATCTGCGCGGTCATCCGGTGGGCGTGGTCGACGGCGATCGCGCGCGGGTCCGGCGCGTGGTCGGCGACGCTGTCCGCCAGGAGTTGTGCCGACCAGAACGCCGTGGTGCAACCGCGCCCGTAGAGCGGGTTCGTGCAGAGCACGGCGTCGCCCACCCCGACGACGCCGACCGCGACCGGTTCGCCGTCGACGACGAGGTCGCACCAGCGGTTGAGCAGCCCGGCCATCGCGTGGACGCGGTCATCGAGGGGTTCGGCGCGCCCGTCGAGCCAGTCGGCCGCGGCGGCGAGCTGGCGCCCCGCAGCCTCGAACGCACCCGGACCGGTCAACCGTCTGCGGAGCTCGCGATCATCGGTCGGGACGGCCAACGTGATGGAGAAGGTGTCGTTGTCGCCGACGAACACCCCGTACTTCAGGTAGCCGAGATCCCCACCGATCAGGCCCCCGCGCGGCGGACGGTCACGGCCGCGACGCAGCCGGTAGAAGCGCGACAGGTACACGATGCCCGTGTCCTCGACCTCCTCGGCGACTGGTCGACCGTCGATCCCGCTGATCCATGCCTGCACGTCGGCCCGGCGGCCGCTCGCGAGCACCACGAGATCCGCCCCGAGTTCGGTCCCGTCGTCGAGGAGTACGCCCGTCGCTCGGGCGGACGACCCCGTGAGGGCGATCACGGCGCGCCCCGTGTGGACCGAGGCGACGCCCGTCGCCGTCACGTGACGCCGGAGCACCCACTCGAACGTCGTCCGTCGGGCGGCGATCATCACGAGCTCGGCATCGTCGGGCTCGGGCTCGAATCCTTCCATCTCCGGCGGCAGGTTCTCCCCGAAGCGCATCTCGAAGGCGCCGATGTCGAGGAGCTCGCGGTGCACGTCCGGATGATGCTGCACGAGGAGATTGCGCAACCGGGCGAGGAATGCGTGGCTGTGGCGGACCTGGGGTGCACCGCGGCGATCCCACGCGAACGCCTCGTCGGGGGACGCGGGCATGGGCGTGTCGTCGCGCTCGACGATCGTCACCCGGTGGCCCGCCTTCCCGAGCGCGAGCCCGGTCGCCAACCCGCCGATCCCACCGCCCACCACCGCCACGTCCACGGCGCCGAGCGTACGTCCGGCCGGGAGGGCGCGCCGAGGCGGGTGCCGGGGCGGGAGCCGGGCCGTTTCCCGCGACCGTTTGCCCGTTAGCACTCACGGTTGTAGAGTGCTAGCACTCGAGAGGTTCGAGTGCTCACCGCAAACGACGCGTTCACGTCCAACGGAGGACACCACAGATGCCGAAGCAGATTGCGTTCGATACGGAGGCTCGCAAGGGGCTGGAAGCGGGCATGAACAAGCTCGCCGACGCCGTGCGCGTCACCCTCGGCCCGAAGGGCCGCAACGTCGTGCTGGAGAAGAAGTGGGGTGCCCCCACGATCACCAACGACGGCGTCTCGATCGCCAAGGAGATCGAGCTCGAGGACCCGTACGAGAAGATCGGCGCCGAGCTCGTCAAAGAGGTCGCCAAGAAGACCGACGACGTCGCCGGTGACGGCACCACCACCGCCACCGTGCTCGCCTGGTCGATGGTCCGTGAGGGCATCCGCAACGTCGCCGCCGGGGCCAACCCGATGAGCCTGAAGCGGGGCATCGAAGCCGCCGTGGACGCCGCCGTGGACTCGATCAAGAGCCTCGCGGTCGACGTCGACTCGAAGGACCAGATCGCCCAGGTCGCCGGCATCTCCGCCGCCGACAACGAGATCGGCCAACTGATCTCCGACGCCATCGACAAGGTCGGCAAGGACGGCGTCATCACCGTCGAGGAGAGCCAGACCTTCGGTATGGAGATGGACCTCGTCGAGGGCATGCGCTTCGACAAGGGCTACATCTCGCCGTACTTCGTGACCGACACCGACCGGATGGAGGCCGTCCTCGACGACCCGTACATCCTGCTCGTCTCGTCGAAGATCTCGTCGGTGCGCGACCTCGTGCCGGCGCTCGAGAAGGTCATGCAGTCGGGTCGCCCGCTCGTGATCATCGCCGAGGACATCGAGGGCGAGGCGCTCGCCACGATCGTGGTGAACAAGATCCGGGGTACCTTCAAGTCGGCTGCGGTGAAGGCCCCCGGCTTCGGTGACCGCCGCAAGGCGATGCTGCAGGACATGGCGATCCTCACCGGCGGTCAGGTCATCAGCGAAGAGGTCGGTCTCAAGCTCGAGAACGTGACCCTCGACCTGCTCGGCACCGCCAAGCGCGTCGTGATCACCAAGGACGAGACCACGATCGTCGAGGGTGCGGGTGACAGCGACGACATCAAGGGTCGCATCAACCAGATCAAGGCCGAGATCGACAACACCGACTCCGACTACGACCGCGAGAAGCTCCAGGAGCGCCTCGCCAAGCTGACCGGCGGTGTCGCCGTGCTCAAGGTCGGCGCCGCGACCGAGGTCGAGCTGAAGGAGAAGAAGCACCGCATCGAGGACGCCGTCAGCACCACCAAGGCGGCCATCGAGGAAGGCGTCGTGCCCGGCGGTGGCGTCGCCCTGCTGCGCTCGCAGGACGCCGTCAACAAGGTCGCCGACTCGCTGACCGGCGACGAGGCCACCGGCGCCCGGCTCGTGGCGCACGCGCTCGTGTCACCGCTCAAGCAGATCGCCGAGAACGCCGGCCTCGAAGGCGGCGTCGTGGTCGAGAAGGTTCGCGGCCTCTCGGGTGCCGAGGGCTTGAACGCGGCCACCGGCGACTACGAGGACCTCGTCAAGCTCGGTGTCATCGACGCCGCCAAGGTGACCCGGTCCGCGCTGCAGAACGCGGCGTCGATCGCAGCGCTGTTCCTCACCACCGAGGCGGTCATCGCCGACATGCCCGAGGAGCACGCCCCCGCCATGCCCGGCGGCGGCGACATGGACTTCTGATCCTCGTCGCCAGCGCATCGACCACTCGCGCATCGACGGAGCCCGGGCCGAGCGCCCGGGCTCCGTCGCGCCGTATGCCCGCCAGCGCCCGGGCCGAGCGCCCGGGCTCCGTCGCGCCGTACGCCCGCCAGCGCCCACCCGCCCCCACCCGCTCCCCACCCGCTCCCCACGATCTGCAGCTGAGTGACACAGAGTCGCTGGCTGCCGGTATGTGCGGCGCTGGGCGACACAGAGTCGCTGGGGTGCGGGTGAGGTGGGGTTCGGATCTGCAGCTGAGTGACACAGAGTCGCTGGCTGCCGG
>SKSP01000161.1 GCA_007122945.1 Ilumatobacteraceae bacterium
GATGTTCATGGACGGCCCGGAGGTGTCCTTGAACGGGTCGCCCACGGTGTCGCCCACGACGGCGGCGTGGTGGGCGTCGGAGCCCTTGCCGCCGTGGTGACCGGCTTCGATGTACTTCTTGGCGTTGTCCCAGGCCCCACCGGAGTTCGCCATGAAGATGGCGAGCGAGAAGCCCACCACCAGCGCACCGGCGAGGAAGCCGCCGAGGGCGTCGACGCTGATGAAGCCGATCACCAGCGGGACGACGACGGCGAGACCGCCGGGGATCAGCATCTCGCGCAGCGCTGCCTGGGTGGAGATGTCGACGCACTTGGCGTACTCGGGCACGGCCGACGGATCGCCCTCGCGCAGACCGGGGATCTCACGGAACTGGCGCCGCACCTCCTCGATCATCTTGTTGGCGGCACGTCCGACGGCGTCGAGCGTGAGCGCCGCGAAGACGAACGGCAACATGGCACCGAGGAACAGGCCGATGAACACGTCGACCTCGCCGACGTCGAGCGACAGGATCGTGCCCTCGGCGAGCAGCGAGGCCTCGAAGGCCTTGAACAGCGCCAGGGCGGTGAGCGCCGCCGAGCCGACGGCGAAGCCCTTGGCGATCGCGGCGGTGGTGTTGCCCAGCGCGTCGAGGCTGTCGGTGACCTCGCGGACACTCGGGTCGAGGTGCGCCATCTCGGCGATGCCGCCGGCGTTGTCGGCGATCGGGCCGTACGCATCGACGGAGACGACCACGCCGAGCGTGGCGAGCATGCCGATCGCGGCGACGGCGATGCCGTAGATGCCGGCGCCGTCGGCGAGCCGCTCGCCGCCCCAGTAGGCGACGCCGACGCCGGCCACGACGAGGATCACCGAGGCGCCGACCGACATCATGCCGACCGACACACCGGACAGCACGGTCGTGGCCGGGCCGGTCTCGGACTGCGCGGCGATCTTCTTCACCTGGGCGTACTCGTCGGAGGTCCAGACCTCGGCCACCTTGCCGATGCCGAAACCGACGAGCAGGCCGCCGATCACCGAGACCGACAGGCCCCACCAGTTGTCGACCCCGGGCAGACCGTCGAAGAACACGTACCCGAGAGCGACGACCGCGACGACCGTGATGGCCATGGCGACGTTCGTGCCCCGGTGCAGCGCCTTGGAGAGGTCCTTGGACTCGAGGCTGTCGCCGGCCCGGACGAAGAAGGCGCCGATGATCGACGCCACCATGCCGACCGCGGCGACGGCGAGCGGGAACACGAAGAACTCCTGCTGGCCGACGACCGGCAGGGTCGAGATGCCGAGGAACGACGCGAGCGCCAGTGGGGCGATGATCGAGCCGCCGTAGCTCTCGAACAGGTCGGCGCCCATGCCGGCGACGTCGCCGACGTTGTCGCCGACGTTGTCGGCGATCGTGGCCGGGTTGCGGGGGTCGTCCTCGGGGATGCCGGCCTCGACCTTGCCGACGAGGTCGGCGCCGACGTCGGCGGCCTTGGTGTAGATGCCGCCGCCGACACGGGAGAACAGAGCGATGGTCGAGGCGCCGAGACCGAACGCGGTCACGACCTGGAACGGCTGGTCGACATCGAGCCACTCGACGAAGATCAGGTAGCAGGCCGAGATGCCGAACAGCGCCAGGCCGGCGACGGTGAAGCCCATGACGGCCCCGCCGCGGAACGCGAGCGGCAGGGCCTTGTTGGCGCCCTCGATCGCGGCCTGTGTGGTGCGGGCGTTGGCGCGGGTGGCGATCGTCATGCCGATGAATCCGGCGAGTCCGGAGAGCACGGCGCCGAGGATGTACGTGAGCGCACCCCACGGTCGGCCGTAGTCCAGCAGCACGAAGATCAGCACCGCCATGATGACGACGAAGCCGGTGACCCACGAGTACTCCCGGCGGAGGAACGCCTTGGATCCCTCCTGGATGGCGGTCATCAATTCCACCATCCGTTCGCTGCCGGGTGACTCCTTGGTCACCGCCATGAAGAAGTAGCCGGCGAGCCCGAGCCCGGCGAGGGCCGAGAGCGCGGCGATGTAGGGGACGAGGTCCACGGTGTCTAGTGCCTCCTAGTCGACAAAAGGTCGCTCCATGATGGTCGGTCAGGTGCCCGCGACACCAAACCCGCTCGTCGATGACTCGTGACCGGCGTGACACGGGGACGATTACGACCCCCTGTGGACGGAGGGGTAGCTTCGGTCACATGGCACAGACGTTCAGCCGCGGTCCGGTCAGCGGGACCGCTGTGAAGCAGGACGGCAAGCGCAAGCCGTTCCTGCTCGACCTGTACTCGACGGCGGTCGGCAAGAAGTACGTGATGGCGATCACGGGGATCCTGCTGCTCGGGTTCGTGATCGCCCACATGGTCGGCAACCTGAAGCTGTACCAGGGCCGCACCGGGCCCGGCGTGTACGCGATGGACGAGTACGCCGTCTGGCTGAAGAACCTGCTCTACCCGGCGTTCCCCGAGTCCGGTGTGCTGTGGCTGATGCGCAGCGGCCTGATCGTCGCCGTCCTGCTCCACATCCACGCCGCGTACGGGCTGACGATCATCAACCGCAAGGCCCGCTCGGTGAAGTACCAGTCGTCCCGCGACTACGAGGTCGCCAACTTCGCCAGCCGCACGATGCGCTGGACGGGCATCATCGTGGCGCTGTTCGTCGTCTGGCACCTCGCCGACTTCACGTTCGGCTGGGTGAACCCGAACTTCATCTCCGGTGAGGTCCACCTCAGCGTCGTGGCGAGCTTCCAGCGGGTGCCGGTCTCGATCTTCTACATCGTCGCCAACATCGCCCTCGGCATCCACCTGTTCCACGGCGTCTGGAGCCTGTTCCAGTCGATGGGGTGGAACAACCCGCGCTTCAACGTCTGGCGCCGGTACCTGGCGACCGCGATCGCCACGGTGATCGTCGTCGGCAACGTGTCGTTCCCGATCGCCGTGCTCGCCGGCATCATCGACCATCCGGCCGCCTGACCCCCGCCCGATCGACAGAGAGGCATCGCCCATGAGCATCGAACTCGACGCCAAGATCCCCGAGGGGCCGCTCGCCGACAAGTGGGACAACTACAAAGAGCACGAGAAGCTCGTCAACCCGGCGAACAAGCGCAAGTTCAAGATCATCGTCGTCGGAACCGGCCTGGCCGGTGCGTCGGCGTGCGCGACGCTCGCCGAGCTCGGGTACCAGGTCGAGGCGTTCACGTTCCACGACTCGCCCCGCCGGGCCCACTCGATCGCCGCCCAGGGCGGCATCAACGCGGCGAAGAACTACCGCGGCGACGGCGACTCGATCAACCGTCTCTTCCACGACACGATCAAGGGCGGCGACTTCCGCGCCCGTGAGGCCAACGTCCATCGTCTCGCCCAGGTCTCGGTCGACATCATCGACCAGATGGTCGCCCAGGGCGTGCCGTTCGCCCGCGAGTACGGCGGCCTGCTCGACAACCGCAGCTTCGGCGGCGCCCAGGTGAGCCGGACGTTCTACGCCCGCGGCCAGACCGGCCAGCAGCTGCTGCTCGGCGCGTACCAGCAGATGGCCCGCCAGGTCGGTCTCGGCAACGTCAAGCTGTGGAACCGGATGGAGCTCGTCGACGTCGTCGTGGTCGACGGGCGTTGCGCCGGGATCGTGACCCGCGACCTGATGACCGGCGAGGTGTCGTCGCACTCGGCCCACGCCGTGGTGCTCGCCACCGGCGGCTACGGCAACGCGTTCTTCCTCTCCACCAACGCCATGACCTGCAACGTGACGGCGGCCTGGCGGGCGCACCGCAAGGGCGCGCTGTTCGCCAATCCGTGTTACACCCAGATCCACCCCACCTGCATCCCGCAGGCCGACGACTTCCAGTCGAAGCTCACGCTCATGTCGGAGTCGCTGCGCAACGACGGGCGGGTGTGGGTGCCGGAGAACCCCGACGACACCCGCTCGCCCGACCAGATCCCCGAGGCCGAGCGCGACTACATCCTCGAGCGGCTGTACCCGAGCTACGGCAACCTCGCGCCGCGCGACATCTCGTCACGCGCCGCCAAGCGCGCCGTCGACTCCGGCCGCGGCGTCGGCCCCCTGAAGAACGGGGTGTACCTCGACTTCTCCGACGCGATCGGCCGGCTCGGCAAGTCGGTCGTCGAGGAGCGCTACGGGAACCTGTTCGACATGTACCGGCAGATCACCGGCGAGAACCCCTACGAGGTCCCGATGCGGATCTACCCGGCGTCGCACTACACGATGGGCGGCATCTGGGTGGACTACGAGCTGATGACCACGATCCCGGGGCTGTACGCCGCGGGCGAGGCGAACTTCTCCGACCACGGCGCCAACCGTCTCGGTGCATCGGCGCTGATGCAGGGCCTCGCCGACGGCTACTTCGTGCTGCCGTACACGATCTCCAACTACCTCGCCCCGTTCCTGAACAAGCCGATCCCCGACACCTCCCACGAGGCGTTCGGGGTGGCCGAGCAGCAGGCCCGCGACCGCTTCGCCCGGTTCCTGTCGATCGGTGGCACCCGCTCGCCGGACTACTTCCACCGCGAGCTCGGCAAGATCATCTGGGACTACTGCGGCATGGAGCGCAACCGGCAGGGTCTCGAGAAGGCGCTGTCGGAGATCCCCGCCCTGTACGACGAGTTCCAGAAGGACCTGCGCGTCACCGGCGACGGTGAGAGCACGAACCAGACCCTCGAGAAGGCCGGCCGAGTGGAGGACTTCTTCGAGCTCGGGATGCTCATGTGCCACGACGCCCTCGACCGCGAGGAGAGCTGCGGCGGGCACTTCCGTTCCGAGCACCAGACCGAGGAGGGCGAGGCCTTGCGCGACGACGACAACTTCGCCCACGTGTCGGCCTGGGAGTGGACGGGGGATCCCGCCCGCCCGAACCTCCACGAAGAAGCCCTCGTGTACGAAGAAGTCCAGCTGCAGACCCGGAGCTACAAGTGACCACACAGAACCACGGCACGCTGACGAACCTCACGCTCGAGATCTGGCGCCAGACGGGCCCCGACGATCCGGGTCGCTTCGTGACCTACGAGATCCCCGAGATCAGCGACGGGGCGTCGTTCCTCGAGATGCTCGACATCTTGAACGAGCGGCTGATCGAGGCCGGCGAGGAAGCGGTCGTGTTCGACCACGACTGCCGCGAGGGCATCTGCGGCACGTGCTCGCTGATGATCGACGGTCGCGCCCACGGCCCCCAACGCGGCACCGCCACGTGCCAGCTGCACATGCGGACGTTCTCCAGCGGCGACACGATCGTCATCGAGCCGTTCCGGGCCAGCTCGTTCCCGGTCATCAAGGACCTGATGGTCGACCGCGCGGCGTTCGACCGGATCGTCGAGGTCGGCGGGTTCATCTCGGCCGCCACCGGTGGCGCGCCCGACGGCAACCTGATCCCGATCCCCAAGCCCGTCGCCGACGCGGCGATGGACGCCGCGGCCTGCATCGGATGCGGTGCGTGCGTGGCGGCGTGCCCGAACGGTGCCGCCAGCCTGTTCACCGGCGCCAAGCTGGCCCACCTCAACCTCCTGCCCCAGGGCCAGGCCGAGCGCTTCAAGCGCACCGAGGCGATGGTCGAGACGATGGAGGAGCACTTCGGTTCGTGCACGAACCACGGCGAATGCGAGGCCGCCTGCCCGAAGTCGATCTCGATCGACGTGATCGCCGTGATGAACGCCGACTACCGCAAGGCCAAGTTCAAGAACCGCAAGTCCCTCAGCCGCGTCTGACGCGATCGCGGACCGGCCTCCGGTCACCTCCCGGGTTCCGTGGTGGATCACGTCCACCCGGTGATCACGGACGTCGTCTCAACCGTCAGGTGGGGAGGACGGTGACGGCGGTGGTGTAGGTGTTGGTGGCGGTGAGGTCGCCGCTCGTGAGGCGGAGGTCGAACGCGAGCGGGCCGAGCGTGTCGGGGACCTCGAGGCGGAGCCGGCCGGCGCGGATGCACTCGTCGGGGGGCACGTCGCCGGCGAAGGACCAACGTCGCGTCCCGCCGTTCCACGTGGCGGTGACGTGCACGACCGCCGGCGCGAGCTCGGTCCGCATGTCGTTGACGACGTGGACGTCGAGATCGAGCCGCTCGCCGGGGATCACGACGTCGGGTGGGCGATCGGCGACGACGATCACGGGCGCGCACGCCGCCGCGAGCGCGTGGTACGCCGGCTTGGGCCGCCGCTCGTGGTCGAGCAGCGAGAACGACACCGCCGGCGCCGGGTCGTTGAGGGCGTACACGCAGAACCCGCCGGTCGGCCGGTACTTGAGCCGCCGCAGCGTCTCGACGTGGTGGCGGACGAGCTCGGCCTGGTAGGCCTGGGTCGCCCGCCGCCAGTCGTCGAACGTGGCGTGCTGGTCGGGCGGCACCCGTTCCACCAGTACGTCCACCTCGGCACCCAGCTCGTCGGCCATCTGCTCGAGGTCGAGGTCCGGCCACGTGGAGGTGTCGATCCCGACGTCGGTGTCGGGAACCGACTGGGCGCCGAACTCCGACACGAACCGCACGATCCTCGGCAGTCGGCGGGCGACCCGACCGAGGTCGCCCATCTCGCCGGTGCGCCAGCCGAACGACAGGTGGCTGTCGGTCCCGTCGAGCTGCGGGAGGTGGGGGAGCACCCCCGAGTGCGGCACGCACGGGCGGGTCGCGTCGGATCGCTCGATCGCCCGCTTGACCCACCGGTCGAGCACCGACCGGTTCCACGAGGGCACCTGCTGGCCGAGGGCCCGTCGCAGGGTGCCGGGTGTGCGGCGCTCCGGTGGATCGTGCTCGTCCCCCGGATCGTCGTGGGCGATCCACATCACGATCGAGGGGTGGTGACCGAGGAGGTCGACCATGCCGCGAGCCTGCTCGACGGCCTGGCCGCGCACCGATCGGGCGTACCGGCCCGACAGCGGGAAGTCCTGGATCAGCACGACGCCGAGCTCGTCGGCCGCCTCGTACAGCTCGGGCCGGGCGACGTGACCGTGCACCCGCAGCAGGTCGAGACCGGCATCGACCGCGGCCTCCACGTCGGCGCGCACCCGGGCCCCCGAGGCGGTCGCGGGGGTGAGGGTCGTCGGCAGCAGGTCGGCGCCCTTGAGGAACATCCGCTCGCCGTTGACCGAGCAGGTCCAGCGGTTCCAGGCGACCTCGCGGAGACCGGTGCGGCGCGTGGCGCGGTCGCTCGTGGCGCCGTCGACGACGACCTCGACGGTCACGTCCGTGAGCGCTTGGTCCCCGAGCGTCCGGGGCCACCACAGCCGTGGCTGCTCGATGTCGAGGCTCCAGTCGATGTCGTTCAGCCCGGCGGCGACCGTCCGTTCCGTCTCGGCGACCGGGCGGCCGTCGACGAGCGTGCGGATGCGCACCCGCCCACGATCCTCGCAGTCGAGCGAGGCGTCGAGGACCAGGTGCGCCCGCTCGGCGTCGGCGTCGCGGCAGAGCACGCGGTATCGATCGATACGGACCGGGCCGGTGTCGAGCACCCGCACGGGTGCCCAGATGCCTCCCGGGTTGGCGAGCGAGGCCGGCCCGGTGTCGGTCTGGTAGGCGCCCGTGACCACCCGGTTGCGACCGTCGGCCGACGGGCACGCGACCTCGACGGCCAACGTGTGCGTCTCGCCGAGCCGGGAGAGTGGCGTGATCTCGAACGTGTGCGGGACGAAGTAGCCCTCCGGGTCGCCGAGGTAGGCGCCGTCGAGCCACACGTCGGCCTGGTAGAAGACGCCCTCGAACGTGATCCACCGCCGCCGGCCCGCCGGTGGCGGTGACATCGAGAACGAGCGTCGGTAGAGCAACGGTCCGTCGGACCCGGCCAGCGCCGTCTGGTCGCGCCAGTGCCCGGGAACGGGCACCGTGTCCCAGCTGCGGTCGTCGTGATCGGCCGCGAGCGCGTCGCGTCGCAGATCGTCGTCGGCCGGCGCCACCTTCCAGGTGCCGCTGAGGTCGGCCACGACGCGCTCCATTCGGCGAGCGTACCGAGCATCCTGTGACGGGCATCCCGTAGGGGTCGTGTCGTGCGGGGCCGCGACGGCCAGCGATCCCGACGGAGGGCGGGGAGAGGGTGGTGCCGCCACCAGGCACCCGTTCGCGACCGAGCGGGCCACCGGTACCCTCCTGGCCGATGAACGCCGCCTCGAACCGACGCTCGGCGACGTTCGATGGGCGGCGGTCCGCGCTGTTCGACCGGACGGCTCTCGCCGACGGGTTGCCGCTGTTCGTGCCGGCGATCCCGTTCGGGTTCGTGGTCGGGGTGGCGGTCGTCGAGTCCGAGATGCCCGCCGTCGTCGGGTGGTCGACCTCGCTGACGATCTTCGCCGGCGCGTCGCAGCTCGCGACCGTCACGCTCGCCGGGGTGGCGAGCGTGTGGGCGGTCGTCGTCGCTGCGCTCGTCATCAACAGCCGTCACGTGATGTACAGCGCGGCGATGGCGCCGACGTTCCGGCAGCAGCCGCGCTGGTTCCGGTGGCTCGCCCCGTTCGTGCTGATCGACCAGGTGTTCGCGTTGGTCGCGATGCGGACCGATCGCGATCCGACAGCGTTCCGGCGCTACTACCTCAGCCTCGGCGCGTTCTTGTACGTGGCGTGGGCCGGTGCGGTCACGCTGGGCATGGCGATCGGTCCGGCGGTCCCGACGGAGTGGCGGCTCGATGTCGCGCCGGCAGTGATGTTCACCGGTCTCGTCGTGGTGTCCCTGGAACGTTCTCCGGCCGTGGTCGCAGCTGTCGTGGCGGCCGTCGTCGGCCTCCTCGCGGCGGGTCTGCCCGATCGTCTCGGGATCGTGGTCGGTGCGTCCGCCGGGGTGTTCGCCGGCGCGATCGCCGAGACGCGGCGCGCGCGCCGGGCGGGGGACGTGGCGGTCGACCCGGATCCGGGTCGCGGTGGGTTCACCGGTGTCGGGGGCGGCGGATGACCTTCGCCGTGGCGGTCGCCGTCACCCTCGCCATCGCTCTCGGCACCTACCTGATGCGCGCCGCACCGGCGTTGTTGCTCGCCGACCGTGAGCTCCCGTCGGTCGCCGAGCGGGCGCTCCGGAACGTGGGCCCGGCCGTGTTGGCGGCGCTCGTGGTCGTGTCGATCGCGGCGACCGGCGACGGTGAGGGCACCGGCATCGAGGTCGCCGAGGTGGCAGCCGTCGCCGCCGCCGGCGTGGTCGCGTGGTGGCGGCGCAACCTGATCTGGTCACTGGTCGCCGGCATGGCGGCCCTCTGGATCACCCTGGCGTTCGTCTGAGGTCGTGCGGCGGCGCGGCCGCGCGCTCACAGGGTCGCGCCGATGTCGGCGATGAGGTGGGTGGTCTGGTCGGCGTAGAGGCAGACGGTGCCGGCGGCGCCGACCTTGACGATGACGCTGTTGGGGATGGTCTGGTCGGTGACGTAGTTGAGGTTGCTGGCGTCGGGGCGTGGGGTGTTGCAGGGGTAGGCGGTGACGAAGCCGGCCTGTTCGGGTTCGTTGACGGTGACGTTGAGCGC
>SKSP01000169.1 GCA_007122945.1 Ilumatobacteraceae bacterium
CCGGGCGTCATGCCGATCACCAACAAGTCGCAGGTGACGCGGATGGCCGAGATGAGCGGCGCGGCGATCCCCGAGCCGGTGCTCGAGCGGCTCGACGCGTCCGACGACCCCGAGCACACCCGCCGCATCGGGGTCGAGATCGCCACCCAGCTGTCGAGCGACCTGCTCGACGCCGGCGCACCGGGCCTGCACTTCTACACGCTCAACCGCAGCACGGCCACTCGTGAGATCTACGCCAACCTCGGTCTGGTGAACCTCGGGACGGGTGTCACCTGAGGGATACTTGACATCGATGGCCACCGGCCCCGTCGTACGGGACTCCCTCCGATCGGCCCCCGTCGGAACGGCACGCTCACGCCCCTCCCAGATCAGTCGCGTGCCCTACCTCCCGGGGCTCGACGGGATCCGCGCGCTCGCCGTGGTGGCGGTCATGATCTACCACGCCAACGTGACATGGCTCCCGGGCGGGTTCCTCGGCGTCGAGGTGTTCTTCGTGATCAGCGGCTACCTGATCACGCTGCTGCTGATCGCCGAGCGCGAACGCAACGGCCGCGTCGACCTGAAGCACTTCTGGATCCGGCGCGCCAAGCGGCTCCTGCCGGCGCTGTTCGTGATGCTGTTCATCGTCGTCACGTACACCGCGCTGTTCCGCACCGACTCGCTCGGTCAGCTCCGTGGCGACACCGTGGCGAGCCTGTTCTACGGCATCAACTGGTACCAGATCTGGGTGGGGCAGGGGTACACCGCGGCCGGCGACTTCGCCCCGCTCCGGCACCTGTGGAGCCTCGCCGTCGAGGAGCAGTTCTACCTCGTGTGGCCGCTCGTCATGGCGGTCCTCCTGCGACGTGGCCCGCGGCAGGTGGTGTCGGCGGCGAAGTGGCTCGTGCTCGCCGCCGTCGCCGTGACGGTGTTCGTCGCCCTGGCCTACCACCCGGGGCGGATCGGCCCGTGCGACGCCACGCCCGAGGCCTACTGGATCGTCGGCGAGCGGTGCATCTCGAAAGCGGACGGTCTGTACCTGTCGACGATCACCCGGTCGAGCGGGCTGTTGCTCGGCGCCGCGTTCGCCATGTTGTGGCGGCCGGCGGCGATCATGCGCAGCCCGCTGCGTACGAAGGGGCACCTGTTCGACGCCCTCGCGGTCGTCGGTCTGCTCGGGTTGGCGGCGATGTCGTGGTACGTCAACTTCGTCACGCCCGACGGGGCCGACGCGCTGCTGTTCCGGGGCGGGTTCTTCGTCGCCGGCGTCTTCTCGCTGATGATGATCGCAGCGGTCACCCACCAGCGGGCGTGGTCGGGTTGGCTGCTCGGCAACCCCGTCTTCCTCTGGGTCGGCACCCGCTCCTACGGGTTGTATCTCTACCACTGGCCGATCTACCAGATGATCCGGGGCGTCGCCGGCAACCCGTTGTCGTTCAACCAGTTCGCCGTCGCGATGGTGGCGACGGCGATCGTCACCGAGGCGTCGTACCGCTTCGTCGAGACCCCGATCCGCACGGGCCAGGTCGGCAACTGGTGGCGCGAGTTGCGCCGGTCGCGCGACCCGCTGCCCCGGCAGGTGTTCCTCGCGGGTGCGGCGTCGTGCATCGCGCTCGCCCTGTTCAGCAGCGTGAGCCTGGCGACCGCGCCGCTCCAGCAGAACGAGATCGCCGCGTCGATCGACGAGGGCCGGGACGCGACCGTCGACGTCCGCGACCTCGTCGGCGGCTCGCCGGCCGACGGCGACGGCGTCACCGACGACGACGGGGGAGCTGCCGGGGATCCGTCCGCCACGGCACCACCCGGCGATCCGAACGGTGCGCCGCCACCCGGCGGGGACCCGGGCGATGTAGCCGGCGACGGGCCGGCCGATCCCGACGCGCCCCCGGAGACGATCCCACCCACCACGACGACCACCACGACCACGACGTTGCCACCCGAGCCGATCAACTACCTGGCGATCGGCGACTCGGTGATGCTCGGCGCCGCCCAGCGGTTGTCGAGCGCGGGCATCGTGGTCGACGCCCAGGAGAGCCGCCAACTCGTCGACATGGTGCCGGTCGTGCGAGAGCTCCGCGATCGCGACCTGTTCGGCACGGCGGTCATCGTGCACCTCGGCACGAACGGCACGATCGGTCAGGAATCGCTCGACCAGTTCATGGACGCGCTCTCGGGCGTGCCGAACGTGCTGGTGCTGACGGTGAAGGCCAACCGGTCGTGGACGGCCGGCAACAACGAGCGGCTGCGCGCGCTCTCCTCGCGGCCGAACGTGATCCTGATCGACTGGGAGCAGCGCGCCGCCGAATGCACCGACAACTGCTTCGCCGGCGACGGCATCCACCTGCGCGCCGAGGGTCAGCGCTTCTACTCCCAGCTGATCTTCGACGTCCTCGGGATCTCGCCGCGGTCGTGACGCTCGGACGCGACGCGCGGACCGTCGGTGACGCGTCCGCCGCGCCGGTCGTGGTGGACGTGCCCCGGGTGACGCTCGCCGCCTACGCTCGGCGACCATGACCACACCAGTTCGTGTCGCCGTCACGGGAGCCGCCGGTCAGATCGGCTACTCCCTCCTGTTCCGCATCGCCTCGGGCGGGATGCTCGGGCCGGACACGCCCGTCGCCCTGCAGCTGCTCGAGATCACCCCGGCGCTCGGCGCGCTCGAGGGCGTGAAGATGGAGCTCGACGACTGCGCGTTCCCGCTGCTCACCGAGATCGTGTGCACCGACGACGCGGACACGGCGTTCGGCGACGCCGACATCGCTCTGCTCGTCGGGGCGATGCCGCGCAAGGCCGGGATGGAGCGCAGCGACCTGCTGTCCGCGAACGGTGGCATCTTCAAGCCGCAGGGCGAGGCGCTGTCGCGCTCGGCCGCGCCGGGGGTGAGGGTGCTCGTGGTCGGTAACCCGGCCAACACGAACGCACTGATCGCGATGTCGAACGCGTCGGACCTCGATCCGAAGCAGTTCACGGCGATGACCCGTCTCGACCACAACCGGGCGACCACCCAGCTCGCCCAGCGCCTCGGGATCAGCGTCAACGACGTCTCGAAGATGACGATCTGGGGCAACCACTCCACGACGCAGTACCCCGACCTGTTCCACTGCGAGGTGACCGTCGACGGCGTGACGCAGTCGGCGTACGAGGCGGTGGGCGATCACGACTGGATCGACGGAACGTACATCCCGACGGTCGCCAAGCGGGGCGCGGCGATCATCGAGGCGCGCGGTGCGTCGTCGGCGGCCTCGGCCGCGAACGCGGCGATCGACCACGTGCGCGACTGGGTGCAGGGCACACCCGAGGGCGACTGGGTGTCGATGGCGATCCCGAGCGACGGCAGCTACGGGGTGCCCGAGGGCATCATCTCGAGCTTCCCGTGCACGTGCTCCGACGGCGAGTGGTCGGTCGTGCAGGGTCTCGACATCGACGACTACAGCCGCGGCAAGATCGACGCCAGCGCCGCCGAGCTCACCGACGAGCGCGACGCCGTCCGCGACCTCGGCCTGATCTGACCCGGCCCCGACCCCGGCCCCGACCCGGGCCCCGACCCGGGCCCCGGTCCCGGATCTGCACGTGAGCGACACAGAGTCGCTGGCTGCCGCTCCTGCCGGCACCGAGCGACACAGAGTCGTCAGGGTGCGGGTGAGTTCGGTCCCGGATCTGCACGTGAGCGACACAGAGTCGCTGGCTGCCGGTTGTGCCGGCGCTGGGCGACTCAGAGTCGCTGGGGTGCGGGTGCGGGTGCGGGTGCGGGTGGGGTGTGTCAGGCGGTGGGGTCGGTGGGGTCGGCGACGAAGAGGAGGCCGCGGCCGGTGGGTTCGTCGTCGTCGGTGGGGGTGTCGGCGCTGTCGATCGTGAGGCGGTTGCCGTCGATGCGGTAGCGGACCTCGCCGTCGAGCACCTCGGTCATCGTCGCCTCGACGCCCATGGCGTCGGGTTCGCACATCATCCTGGTCAGGCCGATCGGGCCGAACACGATCGTCTCGTCGCCGACCTCGACGTCGGCCGACCCCCGGTTGCATCCGCCCTCGACGAGCGTCCGGTCGGCGTCGAACGTGAGCGATGCCGTCACGCCCTCGGGCACCGTCGACACGGCGTCGCCGTCGCGGATGCCGTCGAGCACCCACCGGGTGCCGAGCAACGACAGGTCGGGCTCGACCTCGGTGCGGTCCACGAGCACGAGGATGGTCCCCGCCACGCCTCGCAACGTCAGCGTGGTGCCGTCGAGCTCGACCTCCGGTTCGAGCGCCAAGATGTCGGTGAGCCACCGATCCTGTGCCATCAGGTCCGGCTCGCATGCCATCTCGGTCGTGCCGAGTTGGTCGACGTCGAGGGTCCCGCCGACGACTCGGTAGCTGCCGAAGATCGTGTTGCAGCCGGCGTTCGCCGACAACGACCCGTCGTCGAACGTGATGCGCACGATCGATCCGTCCACGAGCTCGTACCCCTCGACGGACGTCGACACGAACTCGCGGCCGTCGAGAGCCGGCGGTGGCAAGGTCGTCGGCGGTGCCGTGGTGGGCGGAGGCTCGGGATCGGGAACGGGGGTAGCTGCATCGTCGTCGGCGCCGCACGCCGCGACCATCACCAGGGCGGCGGCGACCGCGACGGCGAGCACGGGGAGACGGCGGATGGAGGTCATGTCGGTACGACGTCGGTCGTGTCGCTGCGGTTCCCGGCCACGACACGACTCGCGGCACCACGCGCCACGACACTGACGACACCACGCCTCACGACACGACTCGCGGCACCACGCGCCACGACACTGACGACACCACGCCTCACGACACCACGCCTCACGACACGACGGGTCACGACACCGCGGCCCGACACGCGATCAGCATCATGTCGTCGACGCCCCGCTTGAGCTCGTCGTCGCTGATCCGCTCGGTCGCCCCGTCCTCGCCGAGGATGTCGCTCACCGTCATCATGGCGAGCGACTCGATGCGGTGGACCGCGGCCACGGTGTACATCATCGCCGCCTCCATCTCGACGGCGACGTGTCCGGCGCGCTTCCAGCGGGCGAACGTGTTCGGGTCGGGGTCGTAGAACACGCCGCTCGTGAGGATCGGCCCGACGTGCACCGCGGCGCCGCCGTGCTCACGTGCCAGCCCGGCAGCGGTCTCGGCGAGCGTGAACGTGGCGGTCGGGGCGTAGCTGTCCATCTGCGCGAGCCGCAGCGGGGTCTCGTCCTCGGCGGTGGCGCTGATCCCGATCACGGTGTCGCCCATGCGCATCTCGTCGAGGAGACCACCGCACGTGCCGACCCGCACGAGCCGCCGTGCACCGAGCATCACCAACTCCTCGAAGACGATGCCCGACGACGGGCAGCCCATCCCGGTCGTCTGGACGCTGATCGGCCGGCCCTCGAACGTGCCGGTGTAGCCGAGCAGGCCGCGCTCGTCGTTGACGCAGCGCCATCCCTCGTCGAAGAACGTCTCGGCGATGTAGGTGGCGCGGCGCGGATCGCCGGGGCACAGCACGTTCGGGGCGTAGTCGCCGGACTCGGCACGGAGATGGATCGGCATGGGGCGCAGCGTAGAGCCGTTCCCGTCACGCGGGGAATCGACGACTCCTCGTCGTCGGCGGTGCCGTCGCCGGTTCGGTGCGCCGCGGCGAGTCGATCACCGCTCCCGGTTGTACGCCCGCATCGTCATCGGTGCGAACACCACCAGCAAGAACGCGCCCCACGCCAGCACCCACAGCACCGACGAACCGACGGGTTCGCCGTGCATCAGCGCTCGCGACGAGTCGGCCAGGTGGGTGATCGGGTTGACCTTCACGATCGCCTGCACCCAACCCGGCATGGTGGCCGGATCGACGAACACGTTGCTCGCGAAGGTGAGCGGGAACAGCACGGTCATGCTCATCTGCATCACCGACTCGGGTGTCTGGGCCTTGATGCCCAACACGGTCCAGGCCCACGACAGGCAGAAGCAGAACACCAGCAGCAGCGCGACCGCCGCGAGCACCCCGAACGGGCCGCCACCGGGCCGGAAGCCGAGCACGGTTCCCAGGGTGAGCATCACGGCGATCGCCACGGTGTAGCGGGCGGTGTCGGTCACCAGCATCCCGACCAGCACCGCCGGCCGCCAGATGGGCAACGAACGGAACCGGTCGAAGATCCCCTTGGAGATGTCGGTGTTGAGCGCCATGCCGGTGTACATCGTGATCATCACCACGTTCATCACGATGATGCCCGGCATCAGGAACTGCAGGTACTCGCGGGGCGAGCCGGCCAGCGCCCCGCCGAACAGGTACGTGAACAGCAAGGTGAACATGATCGGGAACGCGGTGACGTCGAACAGCTGCATCGGGACGTGCTTGATCTTCAGCACGGCCCGCCACGCGAACGTCCGCACCGCCTGACCGGGTGCCGGCGCCTGCGGACGCTGCCCGCTTGCCAGCACCGAGCGGACGGCGACCTCGGAGACGGCGGATTCGGAGATGGTCGTGCTCACGCAACGTCCTCCTGTGGGGCGGTGCCGACCGGTTCGGTCGGGATGGATGAGTCGTTCGGGACGGCTGGATCGGATGGGTCGTTCGGGTCGATCGGGTCGTTCGGGTCGGATGGGTCGGTCGGGTCGGTGGTGTCCTCGGCCGGATGGCCGGTGAGCGCGAGGAACACCTCGTCGAGGGTGGCCTGCCCGAACCCGAAGCCCTCGATCGCCACGCCGGTGGCGGCGAGGTCGACCACCAACGCGCCGGCTCGATCCGCGTCGGGCACGCGCACGGCGAGCACCGCCGGGTCGGGTTCGAGCAACACCTCGGAGCCGGAGATCAGCGCGAGTTGGCGCTCGGCCTCGGGGCGCCGGGTCGGGTCGGCCAGCCGCACGCGCACCGCCCCGTTGCCGACCGAACCCTTCAGCTCGGCGCGGGTGCCCTCCGCGATCACGCGGCCGTGATCGATGATCGCGATCCGGTCGGCGAGCTGGTCGGCCTCCTCGAGGTACTGGGTGGTGAGCAGCACCGTGGTGCCCCCGGCGACCAGCGCTCGGACGATGTCCCACACCTGGTTGCGGCTGCGGGGGTCCAGCCCGGTGGTGGGTTCGTCGAGGAAGAGCAGATCGGGGGTCACGATGATGCTGGCCGCGATGTCGAGCCGCCGCCGCATGCCACCCGAGTAGTCGCGCACGTCGCGTGTGGCCGCCTCGCCGAGGCCGAACGCGTCGAGCAGCTCGTCGGCCCGGTGGGTGGCCTGGCGGTGGGAGAACCCGAGCAGCCGGCCGAGCAGCACGAGGTTCTCGCGGCCGGTGAGCTCGTCGTCGACCGAGGCCAGTTTCCCGGTGAGGCTCACGCGGCTGCGCACGGCCGGCGCCTCGGTCACCACGTCGTGACCGAGCACGCGGGCCGTCCCTGCGGTCGGCGTGAGCAAGGTGGCCAACATCCGGATGGTCGTCGTCTTGCCCGCTCCGTTGGGACCGAGCACCCCGTAGACGGTGCCGGTGCGGACCTGCAGGTCGACCCCCGCCACCGCGGTGGTCGAGCCGAAGCGCTTCACGAGGGCATGGGTCTCGATCGCCAGGTCGGTCATGTGGGGGACTCCTTGTCGGGGTGATCGGTGAGGATGGTACGAGTTGAAGCGAAGTCGAAGTCAAGGGTGGATCGCATCACGCGGCGGAGGCGTCATCCGTGGACGGGAATCCATGGACGGGAATCCGTGGACGGGAATCCATGGACGGGAATCCGTGGACGGGGCCGACCCGGCGGCCAGGACGGGGCCGTGATGTCGGCTCGACGCGGGGTTCAGGCGTCGAGGTGCGGCGGGAGGCCGAACTGCTCGAACAACTCGGGGAAGATGAAGTTGTGATGGCCGGTGATGCGACCGTCTCGGACGTCGATCACCTGCAACGCCCAGGGCTCCAGCCGCCCGGAGCCGGCCGGCTTGTAGCTGCCGAACCCGGCGGTGCCGCACGCCTCCACCGGGATGAGCCGTGACCCTTCGCAGGCGCTCCCGGGGCCGAGCATCCAGCCGACCACCTGGTCGGCACCCTGCAGCCAGATGTCGAACGGCGGCATGGTGATGACCGCATCCTCGTGCAACAGGGCGGTCAGCGCGGTCATGTCGTAGCGCTCGAACGCATCGACATAGCGCGCCAACAACGCCTGGTGCGCGGGGTCGAGCGTGTCGTCGAGCGGTTCGCGCTCGACGGTGGCCATCGTGGCGCGGGCCCGCTGCAAGGCGCTGTTGACGGCCGGCACGGACGTCTCGAGCAGTTCGGCGGCCTCCGCTGCCGACCAGCGCAGCACCTCGCACAGGATCAACGCGGCGCGCTGGCGGGGCGGCAGGTGCTGCAACGCGGCCACGAACGCCAACCGGATCGACTCGCGGGCGGCGGTCGCCTCGGCCGGGTCGGCATCGGTGTCGAGCACCTTGCCGTCCGCGATCGGTTGCACCCAGCGATGCTCCGGCTGCGGGGCGAGCACCGCCGTCTCGACCGTGACCGACGGGCCGAGGTCCATCGGCCGGGCCCGGCGCTGCGGGCCGCGCAACATGTCGAGGCACACGTTGGTCGCGATGCGGAACAGCCACGACCGCAGCGACGAACGACCCTCGAAGCGGTCGTACGCCCGCCAGGCCTTGACCATGGTCTCTTGCACGGCGTCCTCGGCCTCACCACCGGAACCCAACATCCGGTAGCAGTAGCCGGTCAGCTCTCGTCGGTACCCCTCCAGCTCGTACCGCGGATCGTTCGCCGACCGGGCGGCGACATCGCTGTCGACGATGGTTCCGTCGGGTGACATGACGTCGGAGCCTACGGCACCGGGGAGGAGCGTCGAGCACGGGTTGGGGCACATGCCGGTACCGACGAAGCGGCGCGTCAGGACTCATCGGTGAGTTGTGCCGGACCGGCACGTCACCACCACATGGCACATGCACATGTCGCGATCGCACTGGGCGACCGGGTGGTGGCACTCGGACCGGTCGGCCACGAGCACCACTGCCACCTGGGTCTCGTCGACGACCTTGCGCTGCTCCACCGGGCAGTGGGCAGGTTCGGCTGGTCGATGCGCCTCTGCCGCGTCAGCCCGGAGCTGGCCGAACTGCTGGAGCTGGCGGGACTGACCGAGGTGCTCACCTCCGGTGAGCCACCGCGCGGCGCGTAGCGTGACCGCCATGTGCCGGAACATCACGACGCTCCGCGGCCTCGAACCGCCCGCCACCGACGAGGAGATCGAGGCCGCCGCACGCCAGTACGTCCGCAAGGTCAGCGGCGTCCGAGCAACGTCCGCGACCACCGAAGCAGCGATCGAACGCGCCGTGGAGGAGATCGCCGCGATCACCGCGGAGCTCCTCGCGGTCCTCCCACCGCGCAAGGCACCGCCGCCCACCGAGCCACCGCTCCGGCGGCTCGCCCGGACCTGACCCG
>SKSP01000277.1 GCA_007122945.1 Ilumatobacteraceae bacterium
GGTCGAGTCGCTCGCCGCGAGCTGGCGCGCCGAGCGCGGCGAGCGACTCCGCCGCACGCACCTCGACGCCGCCGACGTCACGGCGGTGGTGGCGACGGGCTACCCGGCCCTGATCGTCCCCCGGTCGCACGGCGGCCTCGGCGACGGCCTGGCCACGGTGCCGCACCTGGCGACGGCGCTCGGAGCACTCGCCCGGGTCGACCCGTCGCTCGCCCTCGTGCTGTCGATGCACCCGGCGGTGCTCGCCTACTGGGTCGGCGCACCCGAGGCCCCCGAGCCCTTCGCCGCGGGTTGGGACGAGCAACGCCGCCGCTTCTTCGACCTCGCCCTCGACGGGTACCTGTGGGGCACCGTCACCTCCGAGCCGGGGAGCGGCGGCGACATCCTCCGCACCCGCACCACGGCGACCCCCGACGACCACGGGCCCACGCATCGACTGCCCACCTACCGGCTGCCCACGTACCGGCTGCACGGCCAGAAGCACTTCGGCTCGGGGTTCGGCGTGCTGCCGTTCATGATGACGACGGCGCTGGTGCCCGACGACGAGGGACGTCCGACGCCCGACGTCTTCGTGCTCGACCTGCGCGAGCCCTCCGAGGAGGTGACCGTGACGAGGCCGTGGGACGGCCGCGGCATGCGGGCCACCCAGAGCGACGCCGTCGCCCTCGACGGGGCGCGCGCCGAGCGGGCGGCCTGGCCGTTCGGCGCGCTCACCTCGGTGCCGTTCGCCACCGCCGTGATGTTGCCCCTGTGGGTGTCGATCGTCGCTGCCGTGGTCGACGAGGCCGTCGCCGAGCTGCGTGGGCGGTGGGAGGGCCGTCGAGCCGAGATGCGACCGTTCGAGGCCGCCGAGTGGGTGCGGATCGATCTCGAGCACTTCCAGATCCGTCGGCTGGCGGCCGGTTGCTCCGAGGTCGACGCCGCCGTTCCGGTCGGTGCGGTCGCGCTCGACGCGCTGCGAGCGAAGCTGGCGGTGGCCGAGCTCGCCGAGTCGGTGGTGTCGCGCGTCGCCCGTGTCGCCGGTGGCGGGAGCTTCTCGGACGCGTCGCCCTTCGCGGCGTGGTACGAGGACGTCCGGGCGCTCGGGTTCTTGCGGCCACCGTGGGCGCTCGGCTTCGACCAGCTGTTGGCCGCGACGCTGCCCGACGAGGAGTGAGCCGCCGCGTCGGTTCAGATCGCCGTCAGCGCACCGTCGGGCTCGACCCGACCCGACAGCTCGACCACCACGTCGGCGGGCAGCCCGGCCCGCTCGGCTGCGCGACGCACAGCGTCGGCCGACGGTGCCTCGTACAAGCAGTACGTCTTGCGCTTGTCGGCCGACAGGAACGAGTACAACCAGCGGATCCCTTCGTCGTCGTTGGCCAACCGGATCTCGGCTGCTCCCGCTTCGTCGACGTCGAGCTGCTCGGCGAATCGTCGCTCGATCAGGTACATCGGCATGGGGGACACCTCCTCGCGTCGGAGCGATCGTAACGCATCGACGGGGATCAGCCGTCGAGGGTGTCGTCGGGGGTGTCGTCGAGGGTGTCGTCGGGGGTGTCGTCGAGGATGTCGTCGGGGGTGTCGTCGAGGGTGTCCAGGGCGGCGGCGATCGTCGTCGCCGGTCGCGGCCGACCGGCCCAGGGATCGTCCTTCTGGGCCAGACGGCGGGCCACGTTGGAGAGCGTGATCCGCTGCGGGTGGAACCGGGCGGACAGGGCCTCGTCCCAGTCGAGCGGGATCGCCACCGGCGCGCCGGGGAGCGGCCGCAGCGAGTAGGGGGCGACGGCGTGGTTCGCCGGACCGTTCCGCAGCACGTCGAGGAACAGACGTCCCTCGCGCTTCGATGTGCGGTGCTCGAGCGTGAACGGACCGCGCGCCGCCACGAGCTCCGCGACGCGGCGGGCGAACGTGCGTGTGAGCCGGAACGTGGGGTTCTCGTCGACGACGTCGACCACGATGTGCAGACCGCGCGATCCGGACGACTTCACCCTCGGCGCGAGGCCGAGGTCGTCGAGCACGGCCCGCACCTCGCGGGCTGCGTGCTGCACGGTCGGTACGGCGGCCGAGACATCGCCGGACGCCGTGTCGGGGTCGAGGTCGACGATCAACTCGACCGGCCGATCGGGCGCGGCGGCACCGGCGAGCAGCGTGTGGAACGTGATGGTGCCCTGGTTGGCGAGGTACACGAGGCCGGCCGGTTCGTCGACCACCGAGTACGTCGTCGACCCGCCGTCCGTCGTGCGCAGCTCGACCCGGCGGATCCAGTCGGGGACGTGGTCGGGTGTGTTCTTCTGGTAGAAGCCCTCGCCGCCGATCCCCTGGGGGAACCGCTGCAGCACGAGCGGCCGGTCCGCGAGGTGGGGGAGTGCCAACTCGGCGACCCGCTCGTAGTGCTCGACGACGTCGCCCTTGGTGAACCCGTCGTCGGGGAACACGACCCGGTCGAGATTGGTGAGCTCGACGGCCCGGTCGGTCACGGCGCGCTCCGCGGCGTCTCGCGGACCACCTCGGCGGGATCCTTGTCGTGGCGCAGGCCGAGGAAGCGGGGGTGGCGCAACCGACCGGCCGTCGTCCACTCGGTGAACCCGACCTCGCACACGAGCTGCGGTTCGACCCAGTGCAGCCCGGGTCCCTCAGGCGGGTCGGCGAACGGCGGGTCGTCGCGGGGGATCCCGTCGAGCAGGGTGGAGAGGTGGTCGAGGGCGGCGTCGTCGAAGCCGGTACCGACCCTCCCGGCGTACACGAGGCTGCCGTCACGGTGGTGACCGACGAGGAGTGCACCGAGGCCGTGGCGGCTGCCCTGCGGTTCGGTCCAGCCGCCGATGACGAGCTCCTGGCGGGCGACGCACTTGAGCTTCAGCCAGTCGCGGCTGCGGCCGCCCCGGTACGGGCCGTCCGCTCGCTTGGCGATCAGACCCTCCCAGCCCTTCGAGCAGGCCTCGTCGAGGTACTCCTCGTTGCGGTGCGCGCAGTAGCGGACCGGGTCGTCGAACACGACCGTGTCGCGCAGCATCGTCTTGCGCTTCCGGAGCGGGACCCGGTCGGTGTCGACGTCGCCGAGGTGCAGCAGGTCGAACAGGTAGAGGTGCACGGCGACACCGGATCGGCGGGCGGCGGCCGGGTCGGCGATGCCGCTGCGCTGCTGGAGCCGGGAGAAGCTGGTGGTGTTCCCGTCGAAGGCCACCACCTCGCCGTCGGCCACGAACCGGTCGCTCGGCTGGTCGAGCAGCGCGTCGACGAGCTCGGGGTAGCGACGGCTGTGGTCGGTGCGGTTGCGGGTGTACAGGTGCACCCGATCCCCGTCGCGAACGACGACCAGGCGGATGCCGTCGAGCTTGCGCTCGTAGACCCACTCGCCGGTACGCGGTGGTGCGTCGGCCAGCGTGGCGAGCATCGGCTCCCGGAACCGCGGGTCGCTCACGGGTGCGTCCCGGGTCGTGTGGGGGTCCAGGAGGAGTGGAACGTGCCGTCGCGGTCGGTGCGTTCGTAGGTGTGGGCGCCGAACACGTCCCGTTGGGCCTGGATCAGCGCGGTCGGCAGGCGATCGGTGGCGAGGGCGTCGCGCCAGGCGAGCGCGGACGACATGACCGGCACCGGTACCCCGGCGCCGATCGCGGCGACGGTCGTGCGCCGCCAACCCGGCGTCGCCTCGTCGAGGCGTCGTCCGACGGCGGGGCTCGTGACGAGGTGCGGTCCGTCCGTCCGCAGCGCCTCGGCGATCGGGTCGAGGAGCACCGAGCGGATGATGCAACCGGCCCGCCAGATCTCGGCCACGCGGGGCAGGTCGAGCTCCCAACCGTGGGCCTCGGACCCGGCGGCGAGCAGATCGAACCCCTGGGCGAGGGCTACGAGCCGACACGCCAGGAGCGCGGCCGCGGTGTCGTCGGGGTCGATCCCGGAGGGGCGGGCGTCGATCGTCGTGTCGCCGAGCGCGGCGGAGCGTCGTCGATCGACGAGGGCCGACAGCGAGCGGTGGAAGGTGGCCTCGGCGATCGTGGTGGCGGGCTCGCCGAGCTCGAGCGCCTCCTGGGCGGTGAGCCGGCCGGTCCCCTTCTGCGACGCCCGGTCCGCCACCCGATCGAGGAGCAGATGACGGTCGGCGGTCCCGCCGTCGACCACGTCGTCGACGACATCGTCGTCCACATCGTCGACGACCCGGAGGATCCGGGCGGTGATCTCGAGCAGGAACGAGCCCAGCTCGCCGCCGTTCCAGCCCTCGACGATCGCCGCCATCTCGTCGGTGTCGCGGCCGCCGCGGCGGAGCAGTTCGACCGCCTCGGCGATGGCCCCCATGTCGGCGTACTCGATGCCGTTGTGGACCATCTTGACGTAGTGGCCGGCGCCACCGGTGCCGAGATACGCGCAGCACGGTGTGCCGTCGGTGGCCCGGGCGGCGATGTCGACGAGGACCGGTTCGGCCAGCTCGAACGCCCACCGGTCGCCGGCGGGCATCAGCGACGGCCCGAGCCGGGCGCCCTCCTCGCCGCCCGAGACCCCCATCCCGAGGAACCCGATGCCGGTGCCGGTGAGCCGTCCGGCCCGACGTTCGGTGTCGCGGAAGTCGGAGTTGCCGGCGTCGACGATCACGTCCCCCGGGTCCAGGCGTTCGCGGAGCTGCCCGATCAGGTCGTCGATCGGCGGGCCCGAGGCGATCATCGCGATCACGAGCCGGGGCGGCTCCATGTCCGCGATCAGCGCATCGAGGTCGTCGGCGCCGACCAACCCCTCGGCCCCGTGCTCGTCGACGAGCGTGCGTGTCCGCTCGGGGGTTCGGTTGTGGACGTGCACGGTCCGTCCGGTCCCGGCGATGTTGCGGGCGAGTGCCGCCCCCATCGCCGCCAGTCCGGTGACGGCGATGCTCGGTTCGTCGGTGGACGTCGTCGGTGCATCCATGCCCGTCCATGATCGCCCGCTCGCCCGGGCGCGTCCATCACGACGCTCCGGCAGGGTGATCGCCTTCCGGCCGAGCGCACCTGTGGCGGCGCTGTTCTCGGCGGTGCGTTCTCGGCGGTGCCCGACACCGTCGACCTGCTCGAGGCCGTGCCACGTGGGCCGCCTTCCCGAACCGGACTCTCGATGAGCCGGCCGACCACCCGGCAATCGTCCGGTCGATGCAATCGCCTGATCGATCGTCCCGCTGAGGGCCCGATCTGCTAGCCCTACGTCCGTGGCGAAGGGTTCGTTGGGCATCGGCCGGCATCTGATCGCGTGGGCGGTGCTGTACCTGGCGGTCGCGCTGGCACCGCTGTTCGTCGTCCTCGTGGGGGATCGACCGCCGCACCGCGGGTTCTGGATCGAGTTCGGCGTGGCGCTCGGGTTCGTCAGCCTGGCGATGATGGCGATGCAGTCCGTCCTGACGGCCCGCTTCTCGACGGTGTCGACGGCGATCGGTCAGGACAACCTGCTCCAGTTCCACCGCCAGGCCGGCATCGTCGCCTACGCCCTCGTCGTGGGGCACCCGGTCGTGCTGATCCTCGCCGAGTGGGACAACTGGGCGTTCCTCGACCCGCGGGCGAACCTGCTCCGGGCGGCCGCCCTCTGGTTCGCCCTCGTCGCGTTCCCGGTGCTGATCCTGTCGTCGTTGTGGCGACAGCAGCTGAAGCTGCCCTACGAGTGGTGGCGGCTCGGACACGGCGTCGTGGCCGTGCTGCTCGTGGTCGTCGGGCTCGTCCACATCACCCGCGTCGCGTACTACCTGGCGAGTCCCTGGAAGCTCGGGCTGTGGTTGCTCCTCGGCGTGGCGTCGATCGGCTGCGTCGTCTGGGTGCGGGTCGTCTCGCCGTGGCGTGCCGGGCGGTCGCCCTACCGGGTGGAGGGGGTCCGGCCGCTCGCCGACCGCACGTGGAGCGTCACGCTGGAGCCCACGTCGGACGACCCGAGCGACGTGATCCGCTTCCGTCCGGGGCAGTTCGCGTTCGTCACGCTCGCCGAGTCGCCCTACTCGTTGGAGCAGCACCCGTTCTCGATCGCGTCGGGCGCCGAGACCCACGACCGGCTCGAGTTCGCCGTCCGGGAGCTCGGCGACTTCACGGGCCGGATCGGCACGGTCGCACCCGGCACGCGTGCGTTCGTCGACGGTCCCTACGGGGCGATGACGCTGTCGTCCGACGCGGCCGGTCTGTTCGCCGTCGCCGGTGGCATCGGCATCACGCCGATCGCGTCGATGATCCGCACGATCGCCGACGCCGGACTGCGGATGCCCGTCGTGCTGGTGTACGCCAACAACACCCCCGAAGACATCGCCTTCGCGGCCGAGCTCGACCGCCTCGCGCTCGATCTCGGGGACGATCTCGTGGTCGTCCACGTGCTCAACCGTCCGCCCGACGGGTGGGACGGCCCGACCGGGTTCGTGACGGCCGAGCTGCTCACCGGGCTGCTGCCCGACGCCGACCGCGACCGGTGGCAGTACGTCCTGTGCGGCCCGCCGCCGATGATGGAGGCGGCCGAGAACGCCCTCCTCGACCACGGCGTCCCGCTGGCTCGGATCGACTCGGAGCGCTTCGACATCGGCGCCGCGGCGGCGACGGGCCGCCGACACGCCAACGTCCGCCGACTCGTGGTGGCGATCGGTGCCGTCCTGCTGGCGGCGTCGGTCGTGTTCGCGCTCTGACCCCGCCTACAGCGGCACGACGAGGATCGACGGGGCGTACGTGTCGGGGTCGTAGCGGGGTGACGCAGCACTCGGGAACGAGTTGTTCGACAGCCCGATCGTCAGTCGCGTCGGCGTCGGTGGCGCCACGAACGAGGCGAAGTACGTGTTGCAGTTGCCGCACCGCGGCGTGACGGGGAACACGGCGACCGTCCGCCACGGGCCCTGAGCGGCCGGGGCCGTGTCGACGTGGATCCGGTCGCCCCACCAGTCGCCCTCCTTGGTCACCGCGACGAAGCGGGTCCCGTCGTGGCCGACCTGGGACGGGTTGATCAGCCGGTCGTCGCCGTTCGCCGTGATCACCGGCACCGCGCGCGACGGGTCCGCCACCCAGTCGTGCCCGTCCCAGTACCGCGGCGTCCGCCACGGTTCGCCGCGCGGGACCCGGGCGACGCGGACGTCGCCGGCGCACGTCAGGTCGTGAGCCGCCACGTCCGGGTTCCCGGGCAGGAACCGGTCGAAGCCGAACTGGCGGTGGCAGTGGGCGTAGAGGTACGTGTGCGCGCCGTGGTCGACCACCGACCACCCGTACAGAGCCGGCGTCGCGTCCGGGGCCGGACGGGTCTCGACGGGCCGCAACGTGACCGGGTCGAGTCGGGCCAACCACGTCGAAGTCGGCTCGGTCCGGCCGAGGTAGCCGCCGGTTCGCTCGCGCATCTCGGCGAGGAACACCCAGATCGCGCCGTCGGTGCCGACCGTGCCGCCCAGCGGCCAGAACCAGCGTTGGTACGGCTGGGTGGCGTCGGGCAGGACGAGCGAGCGCGGCCGCGCGAACCCGCCGTCGTGGAGCAGGTCGAAGCACGCTCCGTGCTGGACGAAGCCGGCGTTGTGCACGAGATCGTGGCCGTGCCGGGTGGGGACGAGCACGTCCTGGAACAGCCACAGCGTGCGTCCGTCGGGGAGGGCGATCGTGCGCTGGTAGTCGGCGCCGTGCACGAGCCGGTCGGACCGGAGCAGGGTGTCGATCGCCGCCGGTGACGTGTCGGCCGCGCACACGCTCGGGCGGTCGTTGCGCGGGGTGGTGCCGTCGGCGGGGACCGGCGGACCGGTGAACCAGCCGGTGACGTCGCCGAGGACGTCGGTGCGGGCGTGGGCCGTCAGCGCGGTGCCGTGCGGGGACTGGGCGACGAGGGCGAAGTTGGCGGCGACCTCGCCGGCCCGGTTCACGTTGACCGAGCTCGTCTGGGGTGGGCTCGTCGTCGCGGGCGTTGTCGTGCGTGCGGGTCGGGCGGTCACGAAGTTCCAGCTCTCGGAGAAGACCATCGTGAGGTTGACGGCGATCGCGGAGACGTCGCCGATCGGTGCGATCTCCACCATCCCGCCCGGCCACAGGGGTTCGTCGTTGCGCGTGTCGATCACCCGCGCCGGGTCGATCGGGACGAACAGGCCGTCGACGGACTCGCCCGCCGTCGGGCCGGTGAACCAGCCCATCACGTCGACGATCACGTGACCGCCCGCGCTCGAGTGCACCGCCAGGCCGGCGGCGGTGACCGGCGCGATCGCCGCCGCCGATCGGGTCTGGTCGGCCCGGTCGGTGTTCAACACCGACGCCTCCGGACGAGGGTCGTCGGGGCGGTGCAGCGTGACGTAGCCGGGCTCGCTCGGCCCGGTGGTGGTCACGTTGACGGCGAGTGCCGTGGCGTCGGTGGGCGCCCCGGAGGGCAGCGGGACGAGCACCGTCTCGCCCGCGCCGAGTGGTCGGCCGAATCCGAACGCTCGCGAGTCGAACGCACGGCTCGGCGCGCGGGCGACGAACCGGCCGCTCGTCGCCACCGCTGCCGGCACGAACGCGCCGGTGACGTCGACGATCAGGTCGGCCGGCGACGAGGCGGTCACGTCGATCGAGCCGCCGGCACCGAGCGGGACGATCACGCCGTTGGCGCGCGCCTCGCCGGCACCGAAGTTCACCGTCGAGGTGTCGGGGAGCGGCGCACCCGCCGGCCAGGCCGTGGCGAAACCGGGACCGTCCGGCGACACGACGGTCACGGTGACCGCCGCCGCCACGGCGTCGTCGGGCACGTCGCAGCGGCCCGCGATCGTCACCCGGATCCGGTCCGCACCGATCGCCTGCACGCCCGCACCCGACCGGGTGTCCGCGGCGCGGCAGGCCTCCACGGCGAGGAACGCCGAGGTGGACGGCGGCGTCGGTGTCGCTCCGTCCGCGACGGCCGACCCGGCCGGCACGATCGCCCCGAGCAGGAGCGCGCCGACGACGAGGGCCGGATTCATCGCCTGCGGCCGGGCATCGGTCGTGACGTCCCGTTCACTCGACCGATCCCCCCTCGCCGTAGTGGTCGAGGAGTCGAGCCGCGTCCAGTTCGGGCACGTACGCCAGCGGGTCGAGGTCCGATTCCACGACGTGGTCGGTCAGCAGGCGCTTGGCGACCGCGACGAGCTCGTCGGGGTCCCACGGCTTGGCGATGTAGTGATCCAGCCCGGCCTCGTTGATCGCCCGGATCGTGTCCTGGTGGCCGGCCTGGCCGGTGATCAGGACCGTGCGGATCGCCCGGGTCGCGGGGTCGTCGTGCAGGGCGACGAGCAGGTCGACACCCGTCCGGCCGGGCAGACGGTGGTCGACCACCGCGAGCCCGATGCGGTCGCCGCTCTCGACGGCGTCGGCGATCGCCGCCTCGGCGTCGTCGACGCTCTCGGCCTCGTCGATGCGGATGCGCTGTGTGAACGTGGCCAGGTCGCGCACGATCTCGGCGCGCACCTCCGGTTCGTCCTCGACCACGAGGATGACGAGCTCGCTCATGTGGATCCCTCCCTGTCGTCGGTTCGGGGGCGGTCGTCGGACCGGGGCCGGGCCGGGGTCCGGGGGAGCTCGGGGGTCCGCGGGAGCTCGACGGTGAACACCGTGTGTCCGGGCCGGCTCTCGACGCCGATCGTGCCACCGTGCTCCTCGACGATCCGGCGGCTGATCGAGAGCCCGAGACCCATCCCGAACTGGACGCGCCCGCCCTTGGTGGTGAAGCGCGGCTCGAACAACCGGTCCCGGATCTCGTCGGGTACCCCCGGTCCGTCGTCGATCACGTCGACCGCGACCCGGTCGTCCCCTCGCCGTCGGACCGAGATCTCGAGGCGTCCCTCGTCGCCCATCGCGTCGAGCGCGTTCGTGATCAGGTTGGTCCACACCTGCTGGAGTGCGCCCGGGCGCGCCGTGATCGGATCGACCTCGTCGTCGCGGCGCGCTACGGTCACCCGTTCGAGGCGGTGCGAGAGGAGACGCAGCGCGTCGTCCACGCCGGTCGCGACGTCGATGTCGGGCAGCAGCGGACCGCGCGCGTCGTCACCACGGAGATAGGCCCGCAGGCTCTCCACCAACGTGACGATCCGGTCGGCGGCGCCGCTGACGTTGCGTATCGTCGCGCCCAGCCGGGCCGACGCCTCGAGCCGGTCGAGCACGGTCGGCGCGGCCGCTGCCATCCGGCGGGCCTCGTCGGGGTCGGTGACACCGATCCGGGCGAGCCGGTCCGCGAGGGAGCGATCACCCACCGCCTCGGTGAGCGCTCGGCGGATGCGACGCTGTTCCACCGTCGACTGGCTGGTGGACGCTCGCTGTCGATCGATCGTGCGCCGCACCTCGGGGTCGTCCACCACGGCGGCCACGTCCTCGGCGAGGTGCTCGATGCTGCGCGCCAGTGCTGCGACCGGGTTGTTCAGCTCGTGCGCCATCCCCGCCGCCATCTCGCCGACCGCGGTGAAGCGGGTCGTCGCGACGAGCTGCGCCCGCGCGTCGGAGAGCTCGGCCAGCGCCCGGTCCAGCTCGACCTGCAGCTCGTCGGAGCGCCGGAGCCGGCGGGCGAGCGACGTGATCAGCACCTGGACGAGCAGGCTCGCCAGCTCGGGCTCGGCGTTCATCGCCCGTGCGAGCTGATCGAGGGTCACCGGGATCGCCCGTACGTCGGTCGCCGCCTGGACCCGGAGCGCGGCTCGGCTGTGGCTGGCCAGCGAGAGCAGGCCGAGGATCGGCCCCGTCGAACGTTCGTGGAGGATCCGCTCGCCGGACCCCGACCCCGACGTCAGCCGGACCACCCCGTCGAGCAGCACGTAGATGCCGCCGACGTCCTCGCCCTCGTCGATCAGGACGGTGCCGGGTGCGACGGTGATCCGGGGCGGGTGCCCGAGCGAACGATCGAGCAGCTCGATCAAGCGGGGTTCGAGGTCGTCGAACCCGATCGAGGGGTCGAGCAGCGGATGGGCGCCGTCCGGCGTGAGCGGCGGGCGGCCGCGCTGGAGCTCCACCCGCTGGTGTGCGAGTCGTCGATCGTCGTCGTCGAGGAGGTGGTCGAACTCGTCCAGCCGGTCGGGCGCGCGGGCCACGAGGTGGGTCGCCAGGTGGGCGAGGAACGACCGCCGAAGCCCGTCGCGGGTCCACGGCCGGGTGATCATCCCGTGGACGGCGCCGTGTTGCAGCGCGTCGTCGACGCCGTGCAGCGACGCCCGTGACGTGACCAGCACTATGCGCGTCCACTCGAGGAGCGGCTCGGCGTGCAGCGTGACCGCGCACCGGGTGCCGCGGTCGGCGTGGTCCGCGCCGTCGTCGCCGGTGTCGACGAACACGACGGGGACGATCCCGTCGTCGTCGGTGACCCGCCGCGCCGCCCCGACGGCGGCGCCGGCGTCGTCGACCGCGACGACCTCGACCGTGCCCTCGGCCACGGCGCGGAGGTCGATGGTCAAGGCGTCCACGTCGTCGGCACCGAACCCGACCAGCAGCACGACGACGGGTCTCACAGCAGCCCCAGGGTGCTCCACAGCGGGGCGGCGACGAACAGCACGGTGGCGATGCCGATCGTGCCGACGACGACACCGACCATGGCGAGGTCACGCGTGGCGATCCACCCGGACGCGTACGCGACGGCGTTCGGTGGGGTGCTGACCGGGAGCGCCATCGCGAACGAACACGCGGTCGCGATGATCAGCCCGGCGAGCAGCGGTGACACGTCGACGACACCGGAGACCGCGATCCCGATCCCGATCGGGGCGATCAGGTTGGCGGTGGCCGAGTTGGAGATGACGGTGCTGAGCACGATCGCGATCAGGCCGAGTGCGACGGTGAACACGATCGTCGGCATGGTCGACCAGTCGATCCGGTCGATGATCCACGTGTCGAGCCCGGTGTCGGACACACCGTTGCCGAGCGCGATGCCGCCGCCGACGAGCCAGAGGATGTGCCACTTGACCCGTCGGAGGTCGTCCACGGTGAACACCCGGAGCGACGTGAGCGCCACGACCGCGCCGAAGCCGACGATCGCCGCCGGCACCTGGTGCAGCGGCTCGGTGACCCATCCGAGGACCGTGAGCGCGAACACCACGTAGAGGATGATCGCCGGCCGGCCGCGGTCGAACTCACCGCCGAGTCGCACCTCGATCGAGGCGGTCGTCGACCGGTACATCCGCACGAGCACGAGCCAGGCGAGGACGAGCACCACGAGCGCGACCGGGAGGGCCATGATCATCCAGCGCAGGAAGTCGATGCCCTCGCCCTGCTCGCTCAGGCGGCCGAGCACGATCGCGTTCGGCGGTGATCCGACCGGAGTGCCGACACCGCCGACGTTGGCGGCGACGGGTACCGACAGCACGAGGGCGATCCGCAGCCGGTCGCCCTCGTCGAGGCGCGCCGCGACCGGCAACACGACGGCCATCATCGCCGCGGTCGTGGCGGTGTTCGACACGAACATCGACAGCAGCGCGGTGATCGCCATGAGCCCGGCGATGATCGCGGCCGGCGACGTGCCGAACGGGCGGAGCATCACCCCCGCGAGGTTGCGGTCGAGCCGGTACTTCGCGGCCGCGTCGGCGAGTACGAAGCCACCGAGGAACAGCATCAGGACCGGGTGCGCGAGCGTGGCGAAGATCGACTCGTACGGCGGTGGCTCGAACCCGGCCGGGAGCCCGACGACCGCCTCGTCGGAGATCAGCAGGACCTGGGCGATGATCACCAGGATCGAGGTGGCCCACAGCGGGATCGCCTCGGTGATCCACAACACGACGGCGGCGCCGAACACGGCCAGCATGCGGCTCGCGGGAGCGTCGAGGTCGCCCTGTGGCCCGATCGCCAGCACGCCGATGAACCAGACGGTGGCCACCACGGCGCCGATCCTCGCGACGGTGCCGTTCACGGCGCCGACGCTAGTCGTGTCACCGTGGTCACCGCCCGGAGCGCGTTCCGTCGTGGCCGCCCCCGCCGACCCGATCGGTCGACACGGGCACACCCCGCCGATCCGAGTACGGTCGGAGACATCGGACGAGCGACGAGCCGAGCGACGAGAGACGAACCGGGAGGTGCACCGTGGTCGGTGGCGCATTGAAGATGGCGAGCATGGACGATCTGGACCTGCGGATGTCCGAGGAGGTCCGGCCGCTGTACGACGCGGTGAAGGCGTTCATCCGCGACGAGGTCGATCCGATCACCGAGGAGTTCTACCGGCTCGGCGAGAACCGCGCTGACCGGTGGAGCTGGGCGCCGGGCCAGCTCGAGCTGCTCGACGGGGCCAAGGCCAAGGCCAAGGCGAACGGGCTGTGGAACTTCTTCCTCCCCGACGCCGAGACCGGCCAGGGCCTGTCCAACCTCGACTACGCGTACATCGCCAACGAGCTCGGCAAGAACCGACTGGCGTCGGAGTGCCTCAACTGCTCGGCGCCCGACACCGGCAACATGGAGGTGTTGGAGCGCGTCGGCACGCCCGAGCAGAAGAAGCAGTGGCTGGAGCCGTTGCTGAACGGCGAGATCCGCTCCGCGTACGCGATGACCGAGCCGGGCGTGATGAGCTCCGACGCCAAGCAGATCCAGACGAGCGCCGTGCTCGACGGCGACGAGTGGCTCATCAACGGCGAGAAGTTCTACATCTCTGGTGCCGGCGACCCGCGCTGCAAGATCATGATCACGATGGTGCGGACGAACCCCGACGCCGACACCTACAAGCAGCAGTCGCAGATCCTCGTCCCCGTCGACGCTCCCGGGGTCGAGATCGTCGGGCCGATGGAGGTGTTCGGCCAGGACGACGCCCCGCACGGGCACATGCACATCCGCTTCAACGACGTGCGCGTGCCCAAGGACAACATCCTCCTCGGCGAGGGCCGCGGGTTCGAGATCTCCCAGCTCCGGCTCGGCCCGGGCCGCATCCACCACTGCATGCGGTCGATCGGCGTGGCCGAGCGGGCGATCGAGCTGATGGTCGACCGTGGTCTCGACCGGGAGGGGTTCGGCAAGAAGCTGATCAACCTCGGCAAGAACATGGAGGTCGTGTCGCGCGCCCGCATCGAGGTCGAGGCGATGCGGTTGATGGTGCTGCGCGCCGCCAAGGCGATGGACACCCTCGGCAACGCCGAGGCGCGCATCTGGGTGAGCGCGGTGAAAGCGATGGTGCCCGAGAAGTGCTGCGACATCATCGACGAGGCGATCCAGATGCACGGCGCGGCGGGCATCTCGCAGTGGTTCCCGCTCGCCGACATGTACCACAGCCAGCGGACGCTCCGACTCGCCGACGGGCCCGACGAGGTCCACCACCACGTGGTCGCCCGCGCCGAGGTCAAGAACCGTGACGCCGACCGCACGTCCGGCGCCGCCGACGACAACCGTACGAAGGGCTCGCTCTTCACCGGACCCGCCTGACCCGCGACGATGTCCCGCCGGGCGTGCGCCGCCGTCGCGACGGTGGCGGTGATCGTTCCCGCCCTCGTCGCGATGGCGGGAACCGCGTCGGGCTCGACGCTCACGACCGGTCTCGTCCCGGTCGAACCGTGCCGCGTGCTCGACACGCGAGGGGTGGGCGCGCCGCCGGCTGCCGGGGACGTGCTCGACGTCACGCTCGCCGGCCGGTGCGGCGTGCCGGCCGACGCGGTCGCCGTCGCCGTCACCGTGACGTCGGTCGACCCGCCGACGTCGGGTTGGCTCGCCGTCCACCCGGCTGGCGCCGAGTGGCCGGGGACGTCGACCCTCAACGTCGCCGAGGGCGCGACGCGGGCGAACGGTGCCGTCGTCGCGCTCGGCGCGGACGGCGGGGTGTCCGTTCGGGTCGACGCGGGTGGCCACGTCCTGCTCGACGTGACGGCGGCGTTCGAGGTGGTCGACGAATCGGCGGCGGGCAGGTTCGTGCCGGTCACCCAACGTCGCATCCTCGACACCCGCGGCGGTGTCCGTCCGGGACCGGACACGTCGGTCGTCGTCCCGTTGCCCGTCGGTGTCCCCGACGACGCGACGGCCCTCGCCGTCAACGTGACCGCGATCGAGTCCGTCGGGCCCGGGTTCGTGACGGTCCACCCGGTCGGGTCGTCCCGGCCCACGACCTCGGTCCTGAACACCGATGGCCCGGGTCAGACCCGGGCGGCCACGGCGATCGTGCCGGTGTCGCCGGGTGGGCTGGCGGCCTACACCTCGGCGGGCGACCACCTCGCCGTGGACCTCGCCGGGTGGTTCACCGGCCCGTCGGCACCGGTGTCGAACGAAGGTCTGTTCGTGCCGATCGTCCCGGTGCGACTGGGCGACTCACGAGCCGACGCAGGTCGACTGGTCGCCGGTGGGGTGCGGGAGTGGGATCCCGGTGAGCTGATGGCCGGCGACGCGGCGGCCGTCGTCGCCAACGTCACCATGACCGACGTCCGTCGGCCCGGCTGGGTGCTCGCCCACCCGTCGCGCACCGAGCGACCCGAGGCGTCCAGCGTCAACGCCTCGGTCGGCGAGACCGTCGCCAACCTGGCATTCGTCCCGCTGTCGGCAAAGGGCTTGGCGGTGTACTCGGTCGAGCCCACCGACGTGGTGGTCGACGTGAGCGGCTGGTTCGTCGGCGCCCCCGTCGCCGCGACCGGTCCGACACCGGTGAACGATCGGTCGGGTCCGGGCCGGACGCTCCTGGTCGGCGATTCGGTCCTCGCGATCCTCCGCGTCGTGCCGTCCGCCGCCGAGCACCTCGCCGCATTCGATCACGCGCTCGATGCGCGGGAGTGCCGCCGGACCGTGGAGGCCTCGTGCGCGTACCTCGGCGCGCGCCCACCCACCGCGCTCGAGACCGTCCGGGCCGCACCCGGGCCGTTCGACACCTTGGTGCTGGTGTCGGGCTACAACGATCGCTCGGCCGCGTTCGCCTGGTCCGTCGACACGATGATCGGAGCTGCTCGCGCCGCGGGGGTCGAGCGCATCGCGTGGCTGACGCTGCGGGACGACCGTGGGCAGTACACCGTGCACAACATCGAGCTCACCGCTGCAGCGGCTCGCCATCGCGATCTCCGTCTGTTCGACTGGAACGCCCACGCGGTCGGCCGCCGGGAGTGGATCGCCTCGGACGACGTGCACCTCAGCCGCGAGGGCGCCCACGCCCTCGCGCGGTTCATCGCCGGCGAGCTCGCCGCCCTCGACTGACCCCCGAACCGTCCGCGCCGATCGGCCGGTTCCCGCCGGTTCACGCGGACGGAACGGGGGTGTGTGGTAGACAGCGGCGGATGAGCGAGCAGAGCGAGTTCGACCTCGAGCAGATCGACCGGCTGCTGACGACCACCAAGCAGGTCCGCAAGCGGCTCGACCTCGACCGGCCGGTACCGCGGGAGCTGTTGCTCGAGTGCATCGACATCGCCCAGCACGCCCCGATGGGCGGGAACCTCGAGCGCAACCGGTGGCTGATCATCGACGATCCCGACCTGAAAGCGACGATCGGCGACTACTACGCCCGCGTCGGCGGCCCCTACCTGGAGGCGAACGACACGGACGGGATCGACGACGGCCAGCGGCGCGTGATCGACTCGGCGAGGTTCCTGGTCGACCACATCGGAGAGGTGCCGGCGATGGTCCTCGCGATGCGGCTCGACCGCCTGGCGCCCGACGCCGCGAACTTCGACGTGGCGGGGTACCACGGCTCGGTCGCTCCCGGTGTGTGGAGCTTCCAGCTGGCGGCGCGCGCCCGCGGGCTCGGGTCGGCGTGGACGACGTTCACCCTCGTCCACGAGCGCGAGGTGGCCGAGCTGCTCGGGATCCCCGACACCGTGACCCAGGTCGCGTTGCTCCCGGTCGGGTTCTACAGGGGGACGAGCTTCACGCCGGCCGCCCGCCGTCCCGCCCGCGAGATCACCTACGTGAACCGGTGGAAGCAGACGGTCTGACGGCGTGCTGAACGCCTCCGACCGATCAGCCCCCGTCGCCCCCGTCGCCGCCGTCGCCCCCGTCGTCGTCGGGACCGTCGATGTCGATGTCGATGTCGAGCTCGTCGGGCACCGGACCGTCGTCGCCGTCGTCGCCGTTGCCGCCCCCGAGCACCAGGATCGCCACGACGATGACGACGACGACCGCGAGCAGCACGCCCGCGATCAGCCCGGCGCCGACCCCTCCGCCGCCGCCACCCGGTGTCTCGCGGATGACTTCTCGTTCGTGGATCTCTCGGTCGGCCATGTCGTCCCTCCTGTCGTGTCGACGGCGTCGGTACCGTCGATCCCGTCGCCCGAGGTCAGGACGCTTCCCGGCCGTGGCGGCACCGAAACCTCGTCGCTGCTGCTCGGGCGTCGGCGAACCGCTCGTGGCGTGCGGTCGGGTCGTGCGGGTCAGGTCGTGCGGGCAGGGAGACCGCGGACCGAGTAGACCCCTTCGAACCACCCGGCGGTGATGGTCCGTTCGTCTCGGGTGAACCCGAACGCACCCGTGAACTCGAGGTCGTCGACCTCCGGTGCTCGCGTGTCGCACCCTGCCGCGCACCACGCCTCGAGGGCGGTGGCGACCTCTTCGCGGGTGTGCACCTCGCCCTCGAGGTCGAGGTCCGCGAGGTCGTCCCGCTCGGCGGCGAGGCCGAGGGCGCCGTCGTCGAGCAGCTCGGCGGCGGTCAGCCACTCACCCCGCTCGATCGCAGCGAGGTAGTCGGCGATCACGGCCTGGGAGGCGTCGCGCTCGGCCACCGGTTCGTTGATGCCGACCTCCCGGAGGGTGCCGTCGTCGTCGATGTGCCACGACTCGTTGACGTCGAGGAACCGACCGTCGGCGAGTCGGTAGGTCACCGGCACGAGGACGGACCACCACATCGTCGGGTCGGCGTCGGGCCGCGTCACCTGACTGACGCTCATCGCATCGGGGCGGAACGTCCGCTCGGCGTCGGCGCACGCCGTCCAGCACGCCGGTGGCGTGTCGTCGAACACGTCCGGGACCGCGGTGAGACACGCCTCGACGAAGGCGGGGTCGTTCAGCTCGCGTCCCGCGACGGCGGCCTCGACGATCGCGATCGCGCCCGCCTCGCCCGTCTCGTCACCCGTGCACGCTGCAGCGTCGACGGGCTCGGTGGTGTCGGGTTCGGTGGTGTCGGGTGGTTCGGTGGTGTCGGGTGGTTCGGTGGTGTCGGGTTCGGTGGTGTCGGGTGGTTCGGTGGTGTCGGGTGGTTCGGTGGTGTCGGGTGGTTCGGTGGTGTCGGGTGGTTCGGTGGTGGCCGGTGGTTCGGTGGTGTCGGGTGGTTCGGTGGTGGCCGGTGGGTCCGTCTCGTCGGGCGGTGGGTCCGCGGCGTCGTCCGTGCCGCATGCGGATGCGATCAGGAGCGCTGCGACAGCGGTCAGGACCGGTACGGGTGCGCGGGTGCGGAATGGCTCCATGTGGGACGAGCGTCACCTGCGGCGCGGCACGTCAAACATCTCCGGGCCGGGACCGTCGGTCCGGTGCGGTCAGCCGGGAACCGCGCGGAGGAACCTGCGGACCGCCTCGTTGAACCGCTCGGGTGCCTCGAAGTTGCAGGCATGCCCCACTCCTGGCAGCACCACGAGCTGTGACCCGGGGATCGCCGCGTGGAGCTCCTCGCCGACCGTCAGCGGCGAGCGCGCATCCAGTTCTCCGTAGAGGAGCAGCGTCGGCACCGCGATCGTCGGCAGCACGTGACGTAGGTCGGTGGCGGCCATCTGTCGCAGCATCACCGCCGCGGGCTCCGGACGGATGTCCATCAGCAACGAGTGCAGCTCGTCGACCCGGCCGGGTGTGGGGTCCGCGCCGAACATCCCCGGGATGTAGCCGGGGATCCACTCGGCGGGCGGGCGTTCCATGTCCTCGACGAAGCGGTCCAGCCGCTCCTGCACGACATCGGGTGGCAGCGAACCGGCCCATCCGGCGTAGGCGCCGGCCAGCACCAGGCTCCGCGTGACGTGCGGATGACGACGATGGAACTCGAGCGCGAGCGTTGCGCCGTAGGAGATGCCGACGACGTGCGGGTGGTCGACGCCGATCGCTGCGAGGAAGGCCGCGAGGCGGTCGGCGTAGTCCTGCATCGAGGCATCGGAGGGTGGGTCGGAGGATCGACCGGTGCCCGGTGCGTCCCAGGCGACGATGGCGAACTCCTCCGAGAGATCCTCGATCTGTGGGCGCCACGACCGGTGGTCGAGACCGAACCCGCCGTGCAGCAGCACCACCGGCGGTCCGGACCCGGCGTGCGCGTACGCGATCCGGTGGCCGTCGACCATGACCTCCGACACCCCCATTCCCACGAGCGTAGCGACCGTGCCCACGGTGCTGAGCGAGGTGCGACATGCCCTCCGCCGAGGGCGCGCGAGACTCCGTCGATGGAGATCCGTGGCCGTCATGTTCTCGTGACCGGTGCCTCTCGGGGGATCGGCGAAGCGATCGCACGCGAGTTCGCCGCCCGGGGAGGGCGCCCGACGCTCGTCGCCCGAACGGCATCCACGCTGGAGGCGTTGGCCGACGAGCTCGGTGGCCGGGCGCTGCCGGCCGACCTGTTCGACCGCACCCAGGTGGCATCGCTGATCCGCCGTGCCGAGGAGGAATCCGGTCCGGTCGACATCCTGGTCAACAACGCCGGGATGGAGCACTGCAAGAGCCTGCTCGACACGACCGGGCCGGAGGCCGACGAGGTGGTCCACCTGAACCTCGCGGTGCCGATCCAGCTGACCCGACAGGTGCTGCCGGGGATGCGCGCCCGGGGAGGGGGCCACATCCTGCAGATCTCGTCGATGGCGGCCAACGGCGCGCTCCCCGGGTTCGCGGTCTACTCGGCGACCAAGGCCGGTCTGAGCCACTTCACCCGTTCGCTCCGCCAGGACCTGAAGGGACTCGACATCGGGCTGACCAACCTCGAGGTCGGGCCGGTCCCCACCGACATCATGGCCAACCTCGAGTACCAACCGGCGCTCGCGGGTTTCGCCCGTCTGCGGCGGTTGGGACTACTGCCCGCGGTGTCGGCCGAGCGCGTCGCTCGCGCCGCGGCCGACGGCGTCGAGCGTGGCAAGCGCGCCGTGTGGCTGCCGAGGCGAGCGGCGCTCTTCGGGGCGCTCACCGGGGCGCCGCAGCGAATCGTGGAGCCGCTGATCGCGGGGGTTCGTCCACCGGTGTGACCGAGCGGCCACCGGGGCGCTCCCGACCCGGACGTGGCGAGGGGAGACAGAGCGTCAACTCTCGCTACGAGAGAGAACTCTCTTGACGAGAGTGGTCTCTCGTGGTTTGATCACTGCTCGTGGGGATCCGTGAGGAGCAGGTGGCGCTCACCCGGGAGCGCATCATCGACACGTTCTTGGAGCTCGGGAGCGTCGCCGATGCAGAACCGGTGACGATGGCCGAGGTCGCGCGGGCATCGGGCATCTCGCCGGCCACGGTGTACCGGCACTTCCCCAATCGCCAGGAGCTCGTCACCGCCTCCGCCCACCGCGACTGGTCGCTCGGCGTGGAGCGCACCGACGGCCAGTTCACGACCGACGACCTGCGCGCCCATCTCGCTGCCCTGTGGACCCGGTTGGCCGCCAACATCCGGGTCGCGCGCGAAGCCGCGATCTCCGCCGCCGGCCTGGAGGTCCGGAGGGTCCGCTTCGATGCGCTGGTCGAGATGCTCCGCCAGCCGTTGACCGACGCCGGCGTCGACGTCGACGCGCTCGACGGGCGCCGCCTCGTGAGTGCACTGGCGACGCTGATGAGCGTCCACACCTTCCTCGAGCTCCACGATCGACACGGGCTGTCGGCCGAGGAGGCCGCCGACACCGCCACCTGGGCGGTCGAACAGCTGCTCCGGAGCAGCGGCCTCGACCCCGCAGAGCTGGTGTTCACCGATGGGCCCGAACCGGGGTCGAGCCGACCCGCGACCGAGAAGAACGGAGACCGACCATGACCGTGACCGCCGAGAACCCACCGCTGCCCGGCGAATCCGAGCCCGGCGGATCCGAGCCCGAGGCGTCCGTTTCCCAGGCGTCCGCTCCCGAGGGATCCGCGCCCGACGAGTCGGACCTGGTGTGGGAGCCGCCCGGGCCGGGGAGCTGGGAGATCCTGGCCGACCACTACCCGCGACCCGTGACCGCGGTGATGCGCGGTTGGCCGGCGACGTGGAGCCGGGCGTTCACCGACTCCCTCCACGAGCTCGCGCTCCCGATCGACGCCGCCGAGATGGCGCTGGTGAACGACATCCCGTACGCGGCCTTCCACTCCAAGGGCGACCAGGTCCCGCCCCGTTGGGTGATGCACGTCCTGCTGCGGGTCGTGCCGCCCATGCGGCGTGCCGAGAAGGTCCTCGACCGGGCGATCACCGGCCGGATCTGGCTCGACCACGCCCGTCAGTGGTACGACACCGACCGGCCGGCGATCGTCGCCGACCAGCGTCGGCTGACCCGCGTCGACCCGGACGCGCTCGCCGACGCCGACCTCGCCGACCATCTGCACCTCGTCGAGCAGCGGATGTTCGAGCACGGGTACCGCCACATCGCGATGGGGATGCCCGATCTGTTGGCCGTCGGGTTGTTCGTGATCGCCTGCGAGGACTGGGGCATCCCACCTGCCGAGTCGTTCGGGCTGCTGGCCGGATCGTCACCGGCCTCCACCGGTCGACACCCCGAGCTGCTGCGTCTGCGCGAGACGCTCGCCGGCGCGCCGCCGCCGGGGTCGCTCGACGAGATCCGCTCGGTGAGCGACGCGGCGCGGACGGCGCTCGACGACTACCTCGAGGTCCACGGTCATCGAGTCGTGGACGGCTACGACGTCGACTGCGCCACCCTCGTCGAACGCCCCGATCTCGTCGTCCGACTCGCCACCGCGCCGGATCCCGTCGACCCGCTCGCCGGGCGCGACGAGGCGACGGCCGCCGTCCGGGCTCGGGTCCCGGCCGACCGACGAGCGGACTTCGACCGCATGCTCGACGACGCGCGCGCGTCGTACGGTCTGCGCGACGACAACAACGCGATCCTCGTCGGCTGGGCCGTCGGCCTGACGCGGCGGGCGATGCTCGCCGCGGGTCGGCGCCTGATCATCGGAGGCGGCGCCGAGGGGGACGCCGACCTCGCCGCGGAGGCCACGATCCCCGAGCTGGTCGGCGCGCTCACCGGGGGCACGGGGCTCGACGTCGACGAGCTGCGTCGCCGCCGGGACCGCCGACGGTCGTTGCCGTCGTCACGGGCACCGCGCACCCTCGGCCCACCGGCGAACCCGTCACCCACCAACTGGCCCGGCCGACTCGGCGCCGTGATGCGGATCTTCGCCCTGTACGAGCTCGGCGGCGATCAGGATCGCCCGCTCGAGGGCATCGGCATCGGCGACCGCCCCTTCACCGGCCGGGCGCGCATCGTCCGCGGCGGCATCGACGGTGGTGAGTTCGAACCGGGTGACGTGCTGGTCGCGCCGATGACGTCGCCGTCGTACAACGTGCTGTTGTCGCTCGCCGGCGCCGTCGTCACCGAGGAGGGTGGCCTGCTCAGCCACGCCGCGATGATGGCCCGGGAGCTCGCGCTGCCCGCCGTGCTGAACGTCGGCCGGGCGACCGAGCTGATCGCCGACGGCGCCACCGTCACCGTCGACCCGACCACCGGGAGGGTCACCGTCCACTGAGGGCCGCCCCGCGGTCGGCGACGAGCTCGTCGCCCAGGTACGCCGCGAGGTGGGCGCTCAGGTGCGCGGCATCGTCCGCCGCGCCGTCGATGAGCGTGGACGCGCGGCGACGCATGAACGGCATCCCCATGAGGTACAACCCGGGGACGGGCGTCACGCCGCCATCGTGCACGAGCCGGCCGGCCCGATCGCGGACCGGCAGGTCCAGCCAGGCGAGGTCGGGCTGGTATCCGGTCGCCCAGATCACGGTCCGCACCTCGCCGCTCGTCAGATCGAGGCCGAGCGGTGGGTCGTCGTCCACCGCTGTCGGAGCCGGTCGCTCGGGTGGTGCGACCTCGTCGTCGAGGCCCTGTGCGGCGGCCCACTCGTCGATCGCGGCGAGCATCCGTCCGAGCTTGAGGTCGGCGAGCGTGCACTGGTTGCGGAGCGACCCGGAGAACTGGGCCGTGCCGTCGCGCACGCCGACGAGTCGCCCGACGGTCCGGACCCCGTCGTGTCGGAGCGAGTTCACGTCGACCGTCGTGCGCTCCGGTGAGCCCACGAGCTGGAACGACGGGAGCCGACGGGCGCGACCGAGGTCGTCCACCTGGTCGTACCGTTCGCCGAGGATGCCGGCGACGTCGAGCCACCACATGATGTCCCGGCCGCGGTAGATCCGTGGTGCCCGAACGTGGCCTCCGACGGCCAGCGTCACCGTTCGGCCCGAGCGCCGGATCTCGTCGGCCAGTTGGATGCCGGTGGCACCGGCGCCGGCGACGAGGACCCCGCCGGGATCGAGCTCGTCCGGGTTGCGGTACTCCATCGGCGTCAACGAGGTGACCCCCGCCGGCAACCCCGCGGCGCACGTCGGTACGACCGCCCGATTGCACGCACCGCTCGCGACCACCACCGTGCGACACGACCATTCGCCGCTCGTGGTCGAGACCGCGAACCCGTCGTCGACCGCCCGTACCGAGGTCACCGTGGTGCCGGTCTCCACGGGTGCCGCGATCACGTCGGCGTAGCCGTCGAGGTGGTCGATGACCTCGGGCATCGTCATGTAGCCGTCCGGGTCGTCGCCGCCGTAGTGGTGGCCGGGGAGCCGACTCTGCCAGTTCGGGGTGAGCAGCCGCAACGAGTCCCACCGCTCGGTCCGCCACGAGTTGGCGACCTCGCCCCGCTCGAGGATCACGTGGTCGATCGACCGATCGGAGAGGCACCGGCTCATCGCGAGGCCGGCGTGACCGGCCCCGACGACGAGCGTGGTGACGTTCCGGCCGTGGCGGCCGCCGCCCGCGCGTCGCACGACGTTCAACGCACCTGGACCGAGACGTTGGTCGGGTTGGCGACCACGTCGAAGACGGCCGAGCGCTTCTGCGACTGCGCGACCAGCGCCTCGATGTCGGCGTCGTCGGCATCGGCGTCGATCTCGTAGGTCACGGCGATGCGGCTGAAGCCGTTGCGGACGTCGGGGTCGGCCCCGAGCACGCCGCGCACGTCGCTGTCGCCCTCGACCGTGGCCGTCACGGATCGCAGCTGGATGTCGCGCTGCTGTGCGATCGCCGCGATGCCGGCGGTCAAGCAGCCGGCCAGTCCGGCCAGCACGAGCTCGACCGGGGTGGCGCCGTTGTCCTCCGAGGCGAACACCTCGGGATGGTCGGTGTCGAACGCGAACGTCGTGCGGTGACGCTGTTCGTCGCCCAGGCCGAAGAAGTCGTAGGCCGTCGAGCGGCTGTGGGTGCCGTTCACCCAGGTGTTGGTGACCCGCCAGCGGAAGGCCGCACCGCCCGGTTCGGCGGTGAGCATCTCGCGGGCCGAGCGCAAGAACTCGACGTCGACGCCGTTGTCGACGGCGCCGGTCTGCTGATCGGTGGTGGTGGTGGACATGGGATGTTCCTCTCACTCTCTCTCTGGTTGGTGTGTCGGTCGGGTGTCGTGGCCGCCGTGGTTCACGGGCGGGCTTCGAGCACCATGAACGACGGGGTCTCGCTGGCTCGCCGGAAGCGGGTGAAGCCGGCCGCCTCGACGACGCGGCGGAGTTCGTCCTCGCCCGCTTGCGCGCCGAGCGACTCGCCGCCCTCCTGCGACAGCGCACTCGGGGTGCAGACGAACGTCGAGACCGAGTAGAAGGTGCGGGCGCGGACGCTGGGGACGAGGTCGTCGTCGGTGAGCGGTTCGGTGAACATCCAGGTGCCGTCCGGGGCCAATGCCCGACGGATGTGACGCGCCGCTCGGATCGGGTCGCCCCATTCGTGCAGTGCGTTGAACACGCACACCAGGTCGAAGTCGTGTCCACCGAAGTCGTCGGCTCCGGCCACCTCGAACGTCACGCGATCGCTGACGCCGGCCTCGGCGGCGTTCGCCCGGGCCGCGTCGATCGATCCGGCGTGGTAGTCGTACCCGGCGAAGGTCGACTCGGGGTAGGCCTGGGCGAGCAGGATCAACGGCGCGCCGTGGCCGCAGCCGACGTCGGCGACGCGGGCCCCGGCGTCGAGCTTGTCGGCCACGCCGTCGAGGGCGGGCACCCAGTTGGCGACGAGGTTGGCCCGATAGACGGGTTCGAAGAACCGCCGGGTGCCCTCGAACAGGTGGGTGTGGTGCTCGTGCCAGCCGATCGAGCCGTCGCCGAGGAACGCTTCGCGCACCCGCTCGGTGTCCTTGTGGTTGGAGCTGATCACGAGCGAACCGCTCGCCACGTACGTGGGGCTCGTCGGATCGGCCAGGCACGCCGCTTGCTCGGGGGTGAGCCAGTAGCGGCCCTCGGCGTGCTCGCAGTAGGCGCTCGCCACCTGGGCGTTCAGCCACTCCCTGACGAGGCGGGGTTGGCAGCCCGTCGCCGCGGCGAGCTCGTCGGCGGTCTGCGGGCCGCCGTCGGCGAGCGCCCGGTAGAGGCCGAGCTGATCGCCGATCACGACCGTCGCGGCATGCGCAGTGGCTGCCTGGTCCGCCGCGTAGCGCTCCATGAACGCCTGCAGCGCGGCCGGGTCGACGGGCGCCCGGTCGGCCGCGATGGTGGGTGTTCCGTTCGTCCCGATGCTCATCGTCATCTCCTTGTCTCCGGGTTCGTGGTGGAGGGATCGATGAGGTCCACCCTGCCGGAGCCGCCGGCCGCGCCGCATCGGGGATCGTGTGCATCCGCGCGCCGGTACGGATGGGTAGAACGACCCATCCGTACCCGTTTGCCATACTCGTCGGATGGAGGGGAACGTCGATCCGGCCGTCCGTGACTCACCCGTCGGACCGCTCGACCGAGCCCGTGCCGCCTACCGGGAGTACCAGTGGGACGAGGCGTACCGTCTCTTCCGAGCCGCCGCCGAGGAGGGCCAGCTCGGGGCCACCGACCTCGCCTCGCTCGCCGACGCCGCGTGGTGGTTGGGTCGGACCGACGAGTCGCTGGCGTTGTCCGAGGAGGTCTACCGCCACCACCTGCACGGCTCGCACGTGCCACAGGCGGCCCGGCTCGCGGTCGAGATCGGGTTCTTGTGGTTGTTGCGCGGAGAGATCACGTTGGGTTCGGGGTGGATCAGTCGGGCAACACGTCTGCTCGACGGTGCACCGGAGTCCGCCGCCCACGGCTACTTGGCCTTCATGCAGGTCGAGGAGCACCTCGGCGCGGGTTGCTACCAGGACGCGATCGAGACCAGCCGGTGGATGCAAGGGCTGGCCGATCGGCACGGCGATCCGACGCTGTGCGCGGTGGGGCTCGTGCTCGAGGGGGCCGCCGAGATCCGCCGCGGCGAGGTCGAGACGGGGCTCCGGGTGATCGACGAGGCGATGTTGCCGATCCACGCCGGCGAGGTCAGCCCCAACTGGGCGGGGAACCTGTACTGCCACGTGATGGACCTCTGCTTCGATCTGATGGATCTCCGCCGGGCGCGAGCGTGGACCGACGCCACCGAACGTTGGTGCGACCAGCACAGCAACGCGGCGATGTTCGCCGGCATCTGCCGGGTGCACCGGGCCCAACTCCTCCACGTCGAGGGCGACTGGGAGGCCGCCGCGCGCCATGCCGCGACCACGTGCGAAGAGCTCGCCGACATGAACGTCGGCGTCGTCGCCGAAGGCCACTACCGCATCGCCGAGTCACACCGGGTGCGCGCCGAGCACGAGCGCGCCGAGGCGGCCTATCGCCGTGCGCACGAGCTCGGGCGCGACCCGCAGCCCGGGCTCGCACTCCTGCGGCTCGCTCA
>SKSP01000556.1 GCA_007122945.1 Ilumatobacteraceae bacterium
CCTCGACGGTGTGCATGTACGCGTCGACGTCGAAGGTGTCGTACCCCTCGCCGTCGCCGTCGAGGTACTCGAGCAGGTTGATCGACGCCAGATTGCACGCGGAGTCGTCGAGGTGCATGTATTCCGAGCAAGGATTGCTGCCGTTGATGCGGCCGGTGGCGTGGGCGGTGTGCCAGCGGTTGATCGTGGTGTCGAACTGCAGGCCCGGGTCGGCGCACTCCCACGACGCCTGGGCGATCTGCATCCACAGGTCGCGGGCCCGGACCGTCTTGATCACCTCGCCGGTCGTGACGGCCGTCAGGCCCCAGTCGGCGTCGTCGATCACGGCCTGCATGAACTCGTCGGTCACGCGCACCGAGTTGTTCGCGTTCTGGTACTGGATCGAGTACGAGTCGGCGCCGTCGAGGTCCATGTCGAAGCCGTTGTCGCGCAGCACGCGCGCCTTGCGCTCCTCTTTGACCTTGCACCACACGAACTCCTCGACGTCGGGGTGGTCGACGTCGAGGATGACCATCTTGGCGGCGCGGCGCGTCTTGCCGCCGGACTTGATCGTGCCGGCCGAGGCATCCGCGCCGCGCATGAAGCTGACCGGGCCCGACGCGGTGCCGCCGCCCTCGAGCGGTTCGAACGACGAGCGGATCTTCGACAGGTTGATGCCCGAGCCGGACCCGCCCTTGAAGATGATCCCCTCCTCGCGGTACCAGTTGAGAATCGAGTCCATCTTGTCGTCGACCGACAAGATGAAGCAGTTGTGCACACGCAGGCCGCCCGACGAGAGGTACTCGCCGCTCTCGGTCTGGATGTCGTACACGGGCATCTCGCCGAGCGCTTCGACACGTTCGACCTCGAGCCGCTTCACGCCGTTGCGGGCGATCCCGTCGAGCTCGAGCGAGGATTCCAAGCGCTCCTGCTTGCGACGGTCGATGAACGGCAGTTCGGCCGCGAAGGTGTCGCGCTCGGGCAACGGACGGATCGAGAGCGACCACGTGCCCTGCCGGTCGGAGCGGCGGTCGTGCTTCCGTCGGACGCGACCGAAGATCCCGAAGCGTCCGAGCAGCGTCTGAACGCCCCGCACGTGCGCTTCACCGGCCAGGTCGAGACCGACCAGCGCGGCGCGCTCTCGGACCGAAACATAGCCATCGGCCTGGAACAGGCTACGGAGGTAGTTGGCGACGACCGGCTGGGGCGCGGTGAAGAGACGGGCCGGCACCACCATCTCGGCCCCCCGATCGAGCAACCCCCACTTCTCGACGAACGGGCGGAGGACCTCGCCGTACAGACGAATCCGCCGGATGTCGAGTGAGGGGTCGGCCGCCTCGACCGACCGTTCGTTCAGGTGGACGTCGGGGAACACCCGTGAGATGTGTTCGAGCACCCACGCCCGTTCGGCATCGGTCACCGTCATGAACTCGATCGTGAGCGATCGATTCGTCCCCTCGCCGTACTGGCCGACGAACCCGTCGCCCTGGAGCCACCCGGCCAGTGCGGCCTCGGCCGTCTCGCGTGGGTCGATCCAGCCATCGCCCCAGCTCTCGGTCCGGTGCCACTCGAGCTGGTCACCGGGCCGGATCTCGCCAGCCTCGATCCAACGACCGGTGCCGTGGCCGGTCGCCTTCCACACCACGTGGTCGGGTGTGACGTCGAGGGTGTACCCAGCCTTGGTGTGGAGGCGCAGCACCGTCTTGGTGCCGTTGCTCGCGGTGGCGACGACCCGTGTGACGCCGTTGGCGTCGAAGACCTTCGTTCCCACCGCATCGTCCTCCACGAGCCGTCCGATCGGGACGAGACCCTCCGGCGTGCTCACCAGTGCGTCGTACGGCTGGCACGCCGAGGCCTGCTGGGGGACGCCCTTGACGCCGATGTTGAACCACACGGGGCTGTTGAACGCGGCCCGCTGGGTGACGAGGATGTACTTCAGCTCGTCGCGGAACGTGTCAGCCTCGGCGTCGTCGACGAAGTAGCCGCCCTCGACGCCCCAGCGGGTGATCGTCTCGACGACCCGGTCGATCACCTGACGCAGCGACGACTCCCGCTCGGGGCTGCCGAGGTTCCCGCGGAAGTACTTCTGGGCCACGATGTTGGTGGCGTTGACCGACCAGCTCTTCGGGAACTCCACACCGGTCTGCTCGAAGGCGATCGAGCCGTCCTTCCAGTTCGTGATCCGCGCGTCGCGGTGCTCCCACTCGACCTCGTCGTAGGGGTCGACACCGGGGGACGTGTACAGACGGCGGAGTCCGATGGACAGTCGCTCCGGTGCCAAAGACATGTGTGGTTCTCCTCGAAACTGTGCTCGCCCACCGATGTGGGCGGGTCGTGCTCGTCGTGCTCGTCGTGCTCGTCGTGACCGCCGATCGGCTCCGCCGACGGGCACAACATCTTGTGAGGGCTTCCCCCCGACCCGGTGCATTCACCACAACCTGTTGTGGTTCATCCTACCGGACGAGGAATTACAGCACTGTAGTTACGACGGTGTCAACGGTTCACCGCGAATCTCTCCCAACAACGCCCTGACCAGGACCTTCGACGGCGACCCGTCGCCCGGTCGCCACCCCGGAGCGGACGGGAGGGCGACGCGGCAACGCAGGTTCAGGACGTCTGCCCCAGTCGGTCCCACCCCCCTGTGAGGGCGATGGGTTCAACCGTCTCGTCCGCGTGCCGCGCCGCTCCCGACTCGTTGGGCACCGTAGGGAACCGGGCCTGTGAGGAGGAAGAGGGACAACCATGTGGATTTCGCGCCGACACCTGTGGGCCACCTGTGCGTCACCGTGTGGACACCTGCCACGCGACGGCCACACGCAGGCGCGACGCCGCACCGGGTGCGCCACGGGCCCGATCGGGCACGGCGCGGCCGGTGATGTCAAGATCCCGTGCATGCGCCGACTCCACCCCGGTCCCGCCGCCGACGTCACGATCGGGGAGCTGTACGACGTCCCCCGACCGCGGGCGCCCGACGGCCGGCCACGCATCGGCATCTGCATGGTCTCCAGCCTCGACGGCTCGATCGTGTTCGGCGGCGGGTCCGCCGGCCTCTCGAGCGCCAACGACATCGAGGTCCTGCTCACCTTGCGCCGGCTCGCCGACGTGATCATGGTCGGGGCCGGCACGGTCCGGGCCGAGGGCTACGGCGCACCGAGGAAGGCGGGCCAGCGGATCGGCGTCGTCACGACCTCCGGCGACGTCGACGCCACGTCGCCGTTGTTCACCTCGGGCGCCGGGTTCTTGATCTGCACCGACGAGACGCCCGACCGGGGTGTCGAGGCGCTCCGCGTCGGGTCGGGCCGGATCGACCTCGCCCAGGCCGTCGACCGCCTGGCGGAGCTCGTACCCGACGTCGGCTTCGTCCAAGCAGAGGGTGGGAGCCACCTGAACGGCGCACTCCTCGGCGCCGGCCTCGTCGACGAACTGCACCTCACGCTGTCGCCCCAGATGGTCGGCGGCACGGGGCCCCGGCTGGCCGACGGGCCCGACGTCGCCACCGCGTTCGACCTCGCCCACCTCGCGGTCGACGAGGGGTCGTTCGTCTTCTCGCGCTGGGTGCGCCGCGGGATCACCGAGACGACCAGCGGGGCGACCAGCGGGGCGTCAACGGGCGGGTGAGCCGCCGAGCTTGTCGAGCAACTCGATCTCGCGGTGGAAGTCGGCCGCGGCGTCGAAGTTCTTGTACACCGACGCGAAGCGCAGGTACGCGACCTCGTCGATCGAGCGCAGTCGATCGAGCACGGCGACGCCGATCTGGGCACTCGTCACCTCACCGCCGACCAGACGCACCTCGTCCTCGACCTCGACCGCGAGCTGTTCGATCCGCTCCGAGGGGACTGCCCGGCCCTTCGTCGCGGCGACGACACCGGCGACGATCTTGCCGCGATCGAACGGCACGACCGACCCGTCGGACTTGTGGACCTCGAGCGGGACCTCGTCGACGCGTTCGAACGTGGTGAACCGATGGGCGCAGGTGAGGCACTGCCGGCGCCGCCGGACCGCGACACCGTCCGAGGCGACGCGCGAGTCCACCACCTTGGTCTCGACCGCATGGCAGGATGGACACCGCACCGGCGAGCAGGCTACCCCCGGTGCGGGGGTCCCCACGTCGACACCGTTCGCGGACACCGTTCGCGGACACCGTTCGCGGACACCGTTCGTCGAACGGCCACGCGTCCGACGAACATCGGTTTGACACTGGCAGGGAACGACAGTACGATGGCACCATGATCAAGAACGTCAGCGATCGTCAGCGGGCCATCCTCGACTTCATCTCGAGCCAGACCGAGCAGCGCGGATATCCACCCTCGGTGCGCGAGATCGGCGACGCGGTCGGCCTGACATCACCCTCGACCGTGCACACCCACCTCAACACGCTCGAGAAGCTCGGCTACATCCGGCGCGACCCCAACCGGCCGCGGGCGATCGAGATCCGATGGGACGCCAACTCCGGGGTCGCCATGGAGCGTCGGCCGTTCCGCCACGTGCCCCTCGTCGGCGACGTGGCGGCCGGCACCGACGTGCTCGCCAGCGAGAACGTGGAGGAATTGCTGCCGGTCCCGGTCGACTTCACCGGCGACGGCGAGCTGTTCATGCTCCGCGTCCGGGGCGACTCGATGATCGGTTCGGGCATCTTGGACGGCGACTTCGTGATCGCCGTCCAGCAGACCCTCGCCGACAACGGCGACATCGTGGTCGCCGGGATTCCCGGCGGCGAGGCGACCGTGAAGACGTATCGGCGCTCGGGTACCACGGTGACGCTCCAGCCGACCAACCCCGCGATGGAGGATCTCGTGTACCCGGCGGACGAGGTGACGATCTACGGCCGGGTCGTCACCGTGATGCGTCGGCTCTGACGCGCAGCCCACGTCACCCGTAGCGCCCACGTCACCCGTAGCGAGGGCCGGTCGGAGGCGGCAACGGCGCTCCGGGGCGTGGTGGCGCACCGACCGACGGGGGCGACACCACGGCGCCCGGCGGCGGTGGGGCCTGCGGTGGCGCCGACGGTGACACGTCCTGCGTTCGCGGGTCACGCCAAGGATCTCCCGGCGACGCCCGCGACGCCGACGACGCCGACGTCGGGGGCGACGGGCGCCGGCCACGCACGACACCGACGACCAATGCCGCGCCTCCCCCGAGTACGCCGACGGCCGCGACGGCCAACGCCGCGGCGGTGAGTGGCGTACCGACCGCCGCGGGGTCCCGGCCGATCGCGACCACCACACCTCCCTCCGACGACGTCACCCGCACGACGTGGCGACCGGTCGCGTCGACGGCGACCTCGCCGGCCGGCGTCGCCCGGAACCCGGCGATGTCGTAGCCCTCCGCGTCGGTCGGGTCGATCGGCACGTCGCGGCCCGACGGGTCCACGAGCTCGATCGTCACCCTCGGGGTCGTCGCCTCCCGACGGTCGTATCGGGTCGGTGCCTCGCAACCACCGCTCAGGCCGTCGATCCGACCCGCCGTCTCGACGAACAGCACGAACGTGCCGGTGTCGGAGAAGTCGAGGGTCGTGTCGCAGCCGACGGGAGCCCGGGCGAGGTCGCGGACCGTGGCCTCGACCCGATTGCGAGCGACGAGCGACAATGCGGCGGCCCCGACGAGCCCCACCACGACGAGGGCCACGCCGGTGACGACGAGCGCGCGACCCTGCCGCGTCGGCGGTGGGACGACCGTCGAGGTCGGCACGCGCCGGTCACTCCCCGCCCGGTCCGGACCCGACCGTCAGGCGCCGGGCCACCAGGTCGATGCGGTCGTCGGGCTGGACCACGGCGACCCGGACGTGCTCGCTCCCACCCGCACCGTAGAAGTCACCCGGGCTCACGAGTGCCCCGCCCTCCGCCGCGAGGCGCTCCGCGAACTCCCATCCGTCGCCGACGTCGAACCAGAGGTAGAACCCTCCGGCAGGTGTCGCGACGTCGACGCCCGCCCAGGTGCCGAGCACGTCGGCCATCCGTTCGAGGCGGCGCCGGTACCGGTCGCGCTGTTCGACGACGTGGACGTCGTCGTCGAGGGCGGCGACGGCCGCCGCTTGCGCCGGGCCCGGCACCATCATGCCCATGTGCTTGCGGACCTCCTGGAGAAAGGTGACCAGTTCGGGGTCACCGGCGTACGCCCCGACCCGAACCCCGGCGAGGTTGGAGCGCTTCGAGAGCGAGTGGACGGCGACGACGCCCTCGGTCGCGTGCTGGAGCACCGAGCGCGGTGGACCGTCCCAGGTGAACTCGGCGTAGCACTCGTCGGAGAAGACCGGCACCGCGTGCCGCCGACCCCACTCGACGAGCGCCCCGAGGTCGTCGAGCGCCCCGGTCGGGTTGCTCGGACTGTTCGACCAGACGAGCAGGGCCCGGGCAGCGTCGTCCCCGTCGATCGCGGTGAGGTCGAGGCTGCCCGAGGCGGTGGGCGGGACGGGGACGGCCCGACACCCGGCCAGCTCGGCACCCATCGCGTAGGTCGGGTACGAGACCGCCGGGTACAGCACGGTGTCGCGGACCGGGTCACGCAAGCGCAGCAGGTGCGGGGTCGACGCGACGAACTCCTTGGTGCCGATGCACGCGCCGATGTGACCCGGTTCGAGCTGCACGTCGAACCGGCGGTCGATCCATCGGGCGAACCCCTCGCGCAGCGCCAGGCTGCCGATGCTCGGGGGATACCCCCGCTCGGCGCCGGACCCGCCCAGCGCGCGCACCACGGCCTCCGGAGGAGCGTCCATCGGCGTGCCCACCGAGAGGTCGACGACACCGCCCTCGTGCCGCTCGGCGAGCGGCACGAACCGTGCCAACCGGTCGTACGGGTACGGCGGTGGCACGAAACCACCGGTGCGGGCTGCCGTGGGCGCGCTCATCTCCCGCCCATCATGGCAGCACCGACGAACGTCACTCAGCAACGGAACTCGGTGAGCCGGCCCGCCGACGAATCGCTGAGACGGGCCCGCACGACCATGCCGTCGGGGCCCTCGTCCTCGCTGAGCACCTCGCCCTCGCGGTGCACCGAGGCGAGCACGTCGCCGCGGCCGAACGGGATGCGCAGCTCGACCACCGAAGTGCGCGAGCGCAGCCGGTCCGCCAACGTGCGCAGGAACAGCTCGATCCCCTCGCCGCTGACGGCGCTGACCGCGACCGATCCAGGATGCTGCTCGACGAGCCGCTTGGCCTCGCCCGGTGCCAGGTCCGACTTGTTGAACACCAGCAGCTCGGGGACGGATCCGGCGTCGATCTCGCCGAGCACCTCGCGCACCGCTGCGATCTGCCCGTCCGGGTCGGCGGCGCTGGCATCGACCACGTGGACGAGCTGATCGGCGCGGGCAGCGACCTCGAGCGTCCCCTTGAACGCCTCGACCAGCCCGTGCGGGAGGCGGCGCACGAAGCCGACGGTGTCGCTCAGCAGCACCGGCTCTCCACCCGGCAGCGCAAGGCGGCGGGTGGTCGGATCGAGCGTCGCGAACAGCCGATCCTCCACGAGCACTCCGGCATCGGTGAGGTGGTTCAGCAGCGTCGACTTGCCGGCGTTGGTGTAGCCGACGATCGCCACGTTCGCCAGACCACTGCGCCCGCGCTGTTTGCGCTGCAGCTCACGGGTCGAGGCGAGCTCACGGAGCTCGGACTCGAGCTTGGTGATGCGGCGCATGATCCGCCGCCGATCGACCTCGATCTTCGTCTCACCACCGCCGAAGCGGGCACCGACACCGCCGCGCTGCTGCGACAGCTTCGCCTCCGCGCCGCGCCGCAGCCGCGGCAACCGATAGCGCAGCAGGGCCAATTCGACCTGGGCCTTGCCCTCCTGGGTGTGGGCGTTCTGGGCGAAGATGTCGAGGATCACGGCCGTGCGGTCGATCGCCGTCCGGCCGAGCAGCTTCTCCAGGTTGTACTGCTGCGCCGGGGTGAGCTCGTTGTCGAACACGACGGTGTCGGCGTCGACGGCGAGGCACAGCTGGCGCAGCTCCTCCGCCTTGCCCTTGCCGATGAACCAGGTGTGGTCCGGCGAATCCCGCCGCTGGACGAGCTCCCCCACGACGTCGGCACCGGCGGTGTCGACGAGCAGCGCCAGCTCGTCGAGGCTGGCCTCGGTGTCGTCGTCGGTCTCGTCACCGAGCGTCACGCCGACCAACACGATCTTCTCCCGGATGCTCCGGTCGATCAGCGTCGCGCCGAGGGCTTCGGAGTACGGGGTGCTCATGGACGGCTCATGGGAGATCGATCTCGATCGTACCCACGTAGGTGGCCGGGCCGGTCAGCGTGACCGATCCGTCGACCGGACGGTTGATCGCCACGCGCGCGCTCCCGCCGTCCATGTGGACGACGACCTCGGGCACGTTCGCGGCGACGAGGCCCCAGCTCACGGCCGCCCATGCGGACGCGCACGCCCCCGTTCCGCACGCGTCGGTGACCCCGACCCCGCGTTCGTGGACCCGCATCGTGATCGCGTGCGGCTCCGGTCCGGGTTCGATGATCTCGAGGTTGACGTGGGGCACCTTGCCGCCCAGCAGCGCCAGGTCGACCGCACCGACGTCGTCGACGCCGACGACGCTGTGCGGGTTGCCGAGCCCGAGATGGGCGACGGGCCGGTCGGGGTGCGCCCCGAGCTCGGCCCACCCGGACGGCTCGTCGAGATCGACGACCTCGCCCATCTCGACCGTGGCGTCGATCGTGGCCGGGTCCTCGGTCGCGGCCAGACGGACCAGCCGCTCGCCCGCGTCGGTGAGGATCCGTTGCGGCGCCAGCGAACCGGTGCGGCGCGCCACGGCGTGGGCGAAGCAGCGGATGCCGTTGCCGCTCATCTCCGCGCGGCTGCCGTCCGCGTTGTGGAGCACCATCCGCATGGCACCGCCGGCGTCCTGGGTCGCGACCAGCAACCCGTCGGCGCCGACGCCGCGGCGGCGGTCGCACACGCGGCGCGCGAGCGCTGCGGGGTCGGCGACCGCCGGGTCGAACACGACGAGGAAGTCGTTGCCGAGCCCGTGGTGCTTGCTCAGGGTGAGGACGTTCGGAGCGCTCATGACACGTTGTCGCCGCGGAGGGCGGCCTCCACGACGGGTGCGGCGTCGGCGACCGGGTCGCCGACGACGTCCACCCAGCGTACGCGGGGGTCGCGCCGGAACCATCGGAGTTGTCGGACGGCGAACTGCCGGGTCCGGCGGACGGTCGCCGCGACCGCCTCGTCGAGGGAGCAGCGGCCGGCGAGGTGGACGAGCAGCTCGCGATACCCGAGCGCCTGACCGGCCGTCCGGGAGATGCCCCGTGCCGCGAGCGAACGCACCTCGTCGAGGAAGCCGGCGTCCATCATCTGGTGTACCCGTGTCTCGATGCGATCGGCGAGGACCTCCCGGTCCCAGCGCAGCCCGA
>SKSP01000017.1 GCA_007122945.1 Ilumatobacteraceae bacterium
CGCCGGTCGCGGCGCGGTCGTCGGGCGTCGCGGCGCCGATCGAGCCGCGCCGGCTCGGCCGACCGCTGGCCGGCGTGGCGGTCGGCCTCGAGGTCGACTACGCCTGGGTGTGCTACCGCCAGGTCGTCGACGAGTGGGCGCAGCTCTTGCGCCGTGACCGGGCCACGCCCGAGGCGCTGTGGCTCGAGACGAACCGGAACGACAAGGTCCGCAGGACCCCCGAGCAGTTGCGCGACGACATCGACCAGTGGTCGCGGCTCGTCGAGTGCGGCGTGGTCGGACTCGGCAATTGAGGCTCGTGCACGGCGGGCAGTGTGCTCTCCACCGTGAACCTGCTCCGGCAGGGCAAGCCGGCCGTCGCGGTCGTCACCGCGTCGTTCGCCGATCTCGCCACCCGTATGGCCGAGCACAACGAGGTGCCCGACCTGCCGATCGTGGTGCTGCCGTACCCGCTCGAGGACGAGCCCGAGGAGTACGTTCGTCAGGTGGCCCGTCGCGCCTACCCGGAGTTGCTCGACAAACTGGGGGTGGTGCGGTGAGCACCGAGGTGCTCGACAGCGAGCGCTGGCAGGTCGAGCGCGACCCGCTCGCGCTGTACGAGCGGTCGCTCGCGGAGGGGTGGGGCGATGGATTCCCCGTGCTCCCACCGACCGAGGAACGCGTGCTCGAACTGCTCGAGGCCACGCCGGACCCGCCCGACCGCGTGATCACCGGGTCGATGCATCCTGCGGGCGGCGTCGCGACCGTCGAGAAGGTCGCCGTCAACGCGGCGATGGCGGGTTGCCTGCCGGAGCACCTGCCCTTCGTCATCGCGGGCGTCGAGGCGATCTGCGCCCCCGGGTACAACCTCTACGGCGTGGGAGCGACGACGGGCAACGCGTTCCAGATGCTGATGGTCAACGGGCCGGCGCGCGATCGGGTCGGCATCGACTCCGGGTACGCCTGCATGGGCGGAGCGACCGGGCGTGGCTCGCGCACGATCGGCCGGGCGGTGGCGCTGTGCCTGCGCAACATCGGTGGCCAGCGCGCCGGTTCGACCACGAAGAGCTGCTTCGGTCAGCCCGCCCGGATGGGCATGTGCTTCGGCGAGTGGGAGGAGGTGTCGCCGTGGCCGTCGCTGGCCGAGCAGCGCGGGTTCGCCCCGACCGACGACGTCGTGCACGCCCACGCCGGCATGGGGACCGTCCCGTTGTGCGACAACCGCTTCGACGACGCTCGCGAGCGTGCCTACCTCCTGGCGCGCAGCATCGCCTATCCGGCCAGCAACAAGATGCTCGGCTCGATCTCGATGCAGCGCAACGGTGACGTCGTGCTCGCGATCAACCCGGACTGGGCGACCCAGTTCGGCCGCGAGTGGCCCGATGTGGACGATTTCAAGCAGTTCGTGCACGACAACGCCTGGCAACCCATCGAGCTGTGGCCCGAGTCGCATCGCGAGCTGTGGGAGGACCGTGCCGACGAGCACGGGCGCGTCCACCTCAACGAGTCACCCGAGCAACTCCACGTCGTGGTGTGCGGCGGGCCCGTCGCGCTGCACGGGGTGTTCCTCCCGAGCTGGGGCGAATCGCTCATGCAGAGCGTCGGGGTGCGCCATGGGTGACGCGCCGTTCGCGGGGATCCGTGTCGTGGAGGTGGCGAGCTGGCAGTTCGTGCCGGCCGCAGCGGCCATGCTCGCCGACCTCGGCGCGAGCGTCGTCAAGGTGGAGAACACCGACACCGGCGACGGCCAACGTCGGATGACCGGCGGCGGGCTGATGCCCACCGTCGGCGACCTCGCACTGCCGGTCGAGCAGGCCAACCGGGGCAAGCGCAGCCTGAGCGTCGACCTGCGCCGACCCGAGGGTCGCGAGGTGCTGGACCGCCTCGTCGCGTCGGCCGACGTGTTCATGACGAACCTCCTGCCGGGTCAGCGGCAGCGGCTCGGTGTCGACGTCGATGATGTGCGGGCGCTCCGCCCCGACATCGTGTACCTGCGCGCCGAGGGTGTGGGCCGCCTCGGGCCCGACGCCGGGCAACAAGGTTTCGACCCGACCGCGTTCTGGTCGCGCAGCGGCATCGCCGCAGCGGTCGGCGGCGGCTCTCCGGCCCGGTCACGACCTGGCTTCGGCGACCGGACGTCCTCGGTCAGCGCTGCGTTCGGGGTCGCCGCGGCGCTGGTGCGCCGGGCGGCCACCGGAGAGGGGGCGGTGGTCGATGCGAGCCTCTTGGCGAGCGCGTTGTGGAGCAACGCGAGCGACCTCATCTTCTCGGCCGCGGCACAGCGCGACTTCTCCGCGGTCGTGATGGGCTCGCCGTTCTTCGAGACCTCCGACGGCCGATGGGTGGCGTTCAGCCCCACCAACGAGAACCTGCCGTGGGCCGATCTGTTCGCACGGCTCGGTCGCCCCGATCTCATCGAGGACGAGCGCTTCGCGACCCCTGCCGGGCGGGCTCGTCACAAGGGTGCGCTCGACGACGAACTGCGAGCTGCGTTCGGCGCCGACACGCTCGAGCGCTGGCGTGAGCGGATGATCGGCTTCGAGGGCGCCTTCGCGCCCGTGAACGATCTGCTCGAGGTGACCCGCGACCCGCAGGTGACGGCCAACGACTACCTCACGTGGGCCGAGGCCGACGACGGGCTGTCGGTTCCGTTGGTGCGCACTCCGGTGCAGATCGACGAGCAGCTCCCGTCACTGGGGCGCGCGCCACGGCTCGGCCAGCACTCCCGGGAGGTGCTCGCCGAGCTCGGTTTCGGCGACGCCGAGATCGACACGCTCGTCTCCGCACGCACGGTGCGCGCCGACGAGACCGCGGCCAGCTCCGAGCCGCGTCCGTCGTGAGCCGCACGCTGGTCGTCCACGTGCCCTACGCCGCCGTGCACGACGTGCTCGATCCCGAGCGCCTGCGCCGAGTCGGCCGCGACGCGGCCGAGGAGGTCGACGTCGAGGTGCTCACCACGCCGTGGGGCATCACCTCGGCCGAACGGTTGGCCAGGGCGCGTGATCCGTACTCGGCGGAGCTCCGCGAGCTCGAGGCGCCGCTCACCGCGGAGCAGGCCGAGGCGTTCGGACGCGCCGAGGTGCTCTTCACGCTCGACGTGCCGCTCGATCTGTCGCGGCGGGCTCCGAACGTGCGGTGGGTGCAGACCGTGGCCTCGGGGGTCGCGCAGTTCGTGGCCGCCCGCCTCGACGAGGCAGGGGTGGTGCTCACCAACGGCGCCGGCATCGGATCGACGCCGATCGCCGAGTGGGTGCTGGCGCGGGTGCTGCAGATGGTCAAGTCGCTGCCGGTCCACGACGAGCAGGCCCGTCGGGCCGAGTGGCGGCGGGCGCCCGGCGGGGTGCTCGAGGGGTCGACGATGGCGGTGGTGGGTCTGGGGGCGATCGGTCGAGCGGTCGCGCGACGCGCCCGCGCGTTGGGCGTGCACGTGATCGGTGTGCGGCGCTCCGTGGATCACGGCGCGACCGACCCCGACGTGGACGAGCTCGTACCGGCCGACCGCCTGCACGAGGTGTTGCACCGCAGCGACGTGGCGGTGCTCTGCGCCGCCGGCTCGCAGGCGAACCGCGACCTGTTCGACGCCGCCGCGTTCGCCGCGATGCCGCAGGGCGCGCGGTTCGTCAACGTGAGCCGGGGCGATCTCGTCGTCGAGGAGGCGCTCGTCGCCGCCCTCGAGTCCGGGCACCTCGCAGGAGCCGCGATCGACGTCGCCCGAACCGAGCCGTTGCCCCCTCAGGATCCGCTGTGGCAGGCGCCGAACCTGCTGATCTCCCCGCACAGCAGCGCCACCGGCGAGGCGTTCGCACCCCGGGCGCTCGGGTTGTTCGTCGAGAACCTGGGGCGGTATCTCTCGGGCGAGCCGTTGCTGAACGTGGTCGACCTGGTGGCCCAGTACGGTGCTCCACCTCCGGGGGACCGACCCCCGGTCGTCCCGGGACCCGACCCGACCCGTGCTGGCGTCCCGGAGGGGGATCGGTGACCGACGCAGCGGGGTCGGCTCCGGCGTCGGACGGTCCCCTCGCGGGTCTCCGGGTGGTCGAGCTGGCGAATCTCTACGCGGGCCCGTTGGTGGGCGCGATGCTCGGCGATCTCGGCGCGGACGTCGTCAAGGTCGAACCACCCGAGGGTGAGCCCTTCCGGTCGATCGTGGAGCGCGACCCGGACGGGGGTCCCGGCGTGTTCACCCTGGTCACGCGGAACAAGCGGATGATCGCGATCGACGACCGCCGCCCGGAGGGGGTGGAGCTCCTCGGGCGCCTCACGGCCGTCGCCGACGTCGTGGTGGTCAACCAGCCGCGCCCCGTCCTCGAGCGGCTGGGATGCACCTACGAGACCCTGGCCGCGCGGAACCCCCGGGTGGTGATGGTCGACGTGACGGGTTGGGGCGAGGGTCCCTACGAGGACAGGGGCGGCAACGGCACGATCGCGGAGGCGTTCGCAGGCCTCACGGAGATGCTCCGGGCCGACGACGGGGACCACGGGTTGTCGGCGGCGCTGCTGGGCGACTGCCTCACCGCGCTCGCCGGCACGATCGGCACGCTCGCCGCCTGCTACTGGCGTGCCGTGGCCAGCGGTGAGGGCCAGTACATCGAGGTGCCGATGTACGAGGCGGTGCTGACCGCCGTCGCGCCACAGATCACGGGGTACCGTCCGGACGCGCCGGCGCGCGACGCCAGCGGGCTGCGCCGGTCGTTCCGCACCGGTGACGGTCGCTGGGTGGTGGCGACGGCCTACACCACGGCGCAGATCGGCCGCCTGCTCGCCGCGGTCGGCGTGGACACGTCCGGACCGGACCACGCACCCGGTCCGCCCACCGACGCGTCGATCCTCACCGAGCTGGTGAAGGACTGGGTGGCGGGCCACGACCTCGAGACCGTGGTCGCCGCGTTCGGCGAGGCGCGGATCCCGATCACGCCGATGAACGACGTCGGCGCGGTCCTCGCCGATCCCCACGTGCGGGCGCGCGGTGCCGTGGTCGACGTGGACACGCCGACGCACGGCCGGGTACGTGTCCCCCGGCCGACACCGCGGCTCCACGGCTCCCCGGCGCGGCTGCCCGGCTTCGCCGAGCGGCCCCTCGGAGCGGACGGTGGCGCGGTGTGTGCCGAGTGGCTCGGTCTCGACGACGACGAGGTGGCGCGCCTGCACGAGCGCGGTGCACTCGCATGAGGCGCGCCGGAGCTCGCTCATCGCCCGCTCGATGCGGTCGTTGCGGTCGATTCGGTCGATTGACACCCCTGGTGCCGCGGCCTACCGTCCCGACGCGAGCCGACCGGAATCCGGCCGAGCAGTGGAGACGCACCCGAGGAGGGCATCATGGCTGAGGGCACCGCGACCATGGTCGTGCAGACCGCCCCGGAGACCTACGAGTTGCGCGAGGCCGCGCTGCCCGCGATCGGGGCGGACGACGCGCTCTTGGCGGTCGAGGCCTGTGGCATCTGCGGGACCGATGTGGAGGTGTTCGAGGGTGGACCGGGTCGGCGCTACCCGCTGGTGCCCGGTCACGAGCCGGTGGGGCGCATCGTCGAGATCGGCGACGCCGCCCGCGCCAGGTGGCAGGTCGCGCCGGGGGATCGCGTCGCGATCCACTCCACGCTGACGTGCGGACGCTGCCGGACCTGCCGGGCGGGCCTGCGCGGCTGCACCGCACCTGAGTTCGCCGACTCCACCATCTACGGGTTCCGTTCGCCCGAGGTGCCGCCCGGCCTGTGGGGCGGGTTCGCCACGCACCTCTACCTCGCTCCCGAGACGATGCTCGTGCCGATGTCCCCCGACCTGGGCGTGGGGACCGCATCGTTGTTCAACGTGATGGCCAACGGCGTGGACTGGGTGCTCGACCTGGGCGGTGCCCGGGCGGGAACCTCCGTGGCCATCCTCGGACCCGGACCGCGCGGGCTGGCATCGGTGATCGCGGCGGTGGCAACCGGGGCCGGACCGATCGCGGTGACGGGCCTCCGCAACGACCGCGAGCGACTGGACATGGCCCTCGAGCTGGGTGCCGATCACGCGATCGACGTGACCGACGGTTCGGCGGTCGAGGCCGTCCTCGACGCCCTCGGCGACGCGCCCGACCTCGTGATCGACACGACCCCACGGTCGTTGTCCTCGGTGACCGACGCGGTGAACCTCGCCGGTCGCAAGGGGAAGGTGGTGCTCGCAGGCCTGAAGGGCCACGGCGCGATGGCGCCGATCCCGGTGGACACCGTGGCGACCAAGCAGCTCACGATCGTCGGCGCCGTGTCGCGCTCGCTCGGCTCGATGGAGCACGCGATCCGGCTCCTCGAGTCGCCGCGCTGGCCGTTCGAACGCATCGCCAGTCATGCGTTCGGCCTGGACGACGCGGCGACGGCCGTGCGCTCGCTCACCAGCGATCGTCCACCGATCCACGCCCGTGTGCAGATCGGGGCCTGAATGCTCCTGGGCGTGTTCGGGGCGGGAACGGCCGCCCGGGCAGATCCCCGCGTGATGGCCGAGATCGCGGTCGCCGCCGAGCAACGGGGCTTCGAATCGCTGTGGGTGGGTGAGCACGTGGCGTTGCCCGAACCACGGACCGACCGCTCGCCGCTCGCGGCCTCGACGTTGCTCCACGATCCCCTGATCGCACTGACCTACGTCGCAGCGCGCACCGAGCGCGTGCGGCTCGGTACCGGCGTGCTGTTACTGCCGCTGCGTCACCCGGTGGTGCTCGCCAAGCAGGTGGCCTCGCTCGACGTGCTCTCCGAGGGACGGGTGCTGCTGGGTGTGGGGGTCGGGACGTTGCCCGAGGAGTTCGCGGCCGTCGGGGTGTCGATGCACGACCGCGGCCGGCGGACGGACGAGTACCTGGCGGCGCTGCGGGCGCTGTGGGAGCAGGAGCGCCCCGAGCTGATCGGCGACTACGTCCGCATCACCGCCGTCGATGCCCACCCGCGCCCGGTCCAGCGCCCGGTGCCGGTGCTCGTCGGAGGGCACAGCGATGCTGCGCTGCGCCGAGCGGTTCGCAGCGCCCAGGGCTGGTACGGGTTCGGTCTCGACGTGCCCGAGGCCGCCGCGCTGATCGGGCGCCTGCGTGAGTTGGAGTGCGAGTTGGGGCGGTCCGATCACGCGGGCTCCTTGGAGATCACGCTCACCCCGCCGCTGCGCTCGACCGAGCGCGCGGCCTACGAGGACATGGGCGTCGATCGACTCGTGATGGTGCCCTCGAACAGCCTGGACCGGGACGGCCTGTTGGCCTGGCTCGACGAACGTGCCCCCGCGGGCCCGACGTGACCGGTTCCCGGAGTGGCGGCGCTCAGTCGCCCCGCCGGTCCGGGTCGTGCTCGGCCGCGGCCTCCGCGCGTTCCCAGAACTCGTGCCAGCTCGGGTAGGCGTCGGGCAGGTAGTGCGTGGTGAGTGCCTGGTCGGCGTCGCTCCCGTGGTCGACGTCGCGGGCGAGGCGGGGCCGCTCGGCGGCGTCGACCATGTACAGCCGGTGGAAGCGGCGCCGCTCGAAGCACCACTCGCCGTCCACCCGGACGTACGTGTCCCAGTACTGCAGGTAGCCCCAGTGCCACTCGCCGCTGTCGCGGTGCTCGATCTCGTCGTGGCAGTAGACGATGCCGCGGGCGTGGTCGGCGTCGTCGAACTCGATGGCGTGGTTCCCCACGAAGTGGACGCTGGCCTGGAAGGTTCGAAAGGTCCTGGTGAACCACGCCGCGAGCGCCTCGCGACCGGACTGGTCGCGCCCGACCCGCACATCGGGCGTGAAGAGCGACACGAGGTCGTCGATGTTGCGACTGTCGAGTGCCACGGCGTAACGCGACGGGAGCTGGCGGATCGCGGCGAGCGACTCCATGCGGTCGAGCCGCTCCTCGAGCGTCGTAGGCACCCACGGACCGAGCCGTGACGCGGTGGGCGGGGCCAGGTGGGATCGCGCGGATGATTCGGGCATGTCCGAACACTAGGCCGCGACGGTGCCGTGGTCGGTGGCCGCCCGCCTCGCGCTCAGCCACCGATCAGGTCGTCGACCTCGGATCGGTCCTCGTCGGTCAGCCGCCACGTCGACGCGCTGACGTTCGCGCGCACTTGGTCGGCGGTGGTGGCACCAGCGATCACCGAAGCCACCAGCGGGTGCGAGGCGTGCCAGCTCATCGCCAGGTCGAGCAGCTCGTGGTCGCGCTCGGCGCACCAGCGGATCAGGCGTTCCACGACGGCGAGCTTGTCGTCGTCGATGAACTGCCGGGCCCGATCACCCCAGGCGACCAGCCGTGAGCCGGGCGGTCGTTCGGTCCCGGCGCGGTACTTGCCCGTGAGCAGACCGGACTCGAGAGGGAAGTAGGGAACGAACGCGGTGCCGAGCCGATCACACAGATCGAACACACCGTCGTGTTCCGGGTCGCGGGTCAACACGCTGTAGTGGTTCTGGACGGACGCGTACGGCGGCACCCCGACCGACGCCGCGGCTCGGTGGGCGTTCTCGAGCTGGGCGGCCGAGAACCCCGAGCAACCGATCTCGCGGATCTTCCCCTCGGCGCGCAACTCGGCGAGGCAGCCGAGCGTCTCCTCCGCGGGTGTGTCCGGGTCGGGCCGATGCAGCTGGTAGTGGTCGATGCGATCGGTGCCGAGACGAGACAGGCTGGCCTCGAGGCTCGCCCGGATGCGCGTCGGGTCCCCGCCGCGCTCGCCGTCCTGGAGGCTCACCGGGCTGCCCCACTTCGTCGCGACGACGACCTGGTCGCGACGGCGGCCCAGGGCACGACCGAGGTACTCCTCCGACATCCCCGCGCCGTAGACCTCCGCCGTGTCGAAGTAGGTGATTCCCGCGTCGAGCGCCGCGTCCACCACGCCCTGCGTCGCGTCCGCGTCGATGCGCATCCCGAAGTTGTTGCAGCCGAGGCCCACCACCGACACACCGAGCTCGCCGATCCGACGTGTCTCCATCGCGGCCAACGTAGCTCCGGTCGCCCGTCGCGTCACGATCGCCGGCCGCGACGCGCCCCGGGTTCGGACCGGGAGGACATCTGGGGGACCCGTGGGTCCGTAGAAGGGGGAGACCACCCATGGTCGACACACCCCCCCAACCGAGAAGTGAAGAGGCCCCCGAACATGAACCGCCCGAAGAAACTCCGTTCCTTGTCCGCGATCGCCGTTGCCGGTGCCCTCGTGCTCGCCGCCTGCGGTGACGATGGCAACGACACCGCCGACGCCCCCGAGCGCCCGTCCGAGGACATCGTCGAGGTCGCCAGCACCACTGACGGCTTCGCGACGCTGGTGTCCGCGGTCGGCGCGGCCGGACTCGTCGAGACCCTCCAGGGCGACGGTCCGTTCACGGTGTTCGCGC
>SKSP01000384.1 GCA_007122945.1 Ilumatobacteraceae bacterium
ACGACCGGTCGTCGCGGCCGTCGGCGGCCAGCTCGCCGGCGCCACCACCCGCCGCGTCACCGACCGGCTCACCCGCCGCGTCACCGGCGTCGTAGACCGCCAGCACGCGCCGCGCCGCCAGCGCTCCCAACTCGCGATCGGGAGCGGGCGCCACCACCTCGACGAGCGGACCGAGACGCACCAGGAGGCGCTCCAACCAGCGCCGACTCACCACCGGGAGGACCACATCGAGCGCGCCGTCGGGCCGCTCCGTCACGTCGTCGACCGGGTACCGCTCGACCACCCAGCGCGCCGCCGGGTCGAGCCGCAACGTGAACCGTTCCACGTCGGCGTCACGGAACCAGTCGCCCGGTGGGGGCAACGGCTCGTCGAGCGGATCGTGGTACACCCCGGTCGGTGCCAGCTCCTCGATGCGGTCGATGCGGAAGGTGCGCCGTTCCCCCGAACGGTCGTCGTCGGCGAGGACGTACCAGTTGCCCCGGTCGGCGAACACCTGCCGCGGGACGACCTCGCGCTCGCTCGTCGTGTCGGTCGATGCACTCCAGTAGCGGAGCCGCACCGCCTCCACCCGGCGGACGGCGGCGGCCAAACGGTCCGCCATCTCCGGACGCTCGAGATCGACCGTGACCGTCGCCGGCTCGACGGCGAGGTACGCCTCGAGCTTGGCCAGGCCCCGACCGAGCGGGCCGTCGGGCTCGGCGCCGGGCATCTCCATCGCGGCCCGGCCGGCGACGACCAGCTCGAACGCCTCGACCGAGTTGAGTCGCAACGAGCGGGTGAACAGGCGCGGCACCCCGACGTGGACCATGCCCTCGTCGATGAACACGTCGATCAGCTCGTCGACGTAGGGCGGCAGACCGCACATCGAGACGAGCTCGAGGTCCGCGGTCAGCTCGGCCTCGGTCAGGCCGAACCGCTCGGCGACCTCGGCCACCGGCACCGCACCGCACTCCATGAGCCACGGCAGCACGACGAGGAGTCGGCGGAGCCGGTCCTCGGCACCGCGCGATCGGCGATGGACGCTCATGCCGGACCCGCCGCAGGACCGCGCGATGCCGTCGCGAGGAGCCACGACCGCACGTGCTCACGAGCCACCGGCGGGGCGATCACCTCGGCGTGTTCCATCAGCCCGAGGACCCATGACCGGAACGCGTCGAGGTTGGCACACGCGACCGCCACGTCGACGGCGCCGTCGGGGTGGCGGACGAGCACGCGATCGGGGCCGACCTCGACGGACACCGCGGCCGCTCGCCCCGCGCTCACGCGCACGACGGCATCGGCCACGTGCTCGCCCGTGTCGATGCCACCGATCAGCTTCGGATCGGTCGGGACCGCGGCCCGCAGGTCGATCTGGGGGCGCTCGAACGCGTCGGGTTCGCCCACCTCGACCGCATCCTCGATCCGGTCGACGCGGAACGTGCGCCGGTCGGCCCGCACCCGATCGAACCCCACCAGGTACCAGAACCCGTCGCGCAGCAACAGCCCGTACGGTTCGACCTCGCGCGCGACGTCCCGGTAGACGAATCGGGCGACGGCCCGGTCCGCGACGGCCTCACGCAACGCCGGCAGTGCCGGCAGGGTCGGCATCGTCGCGGCGACCGGTGCGACGTCGTCGGCCGCGCCGGCACCGAGCTTCCACAACCCGAGCTGGGCGCCCTCGCCGGTCGATCCCGGCCGGGTCGCGGCCACCGCGACCTGGAGCGCGCGCATCTCGTCGGGTTCGAGATCCAGGCCGGACAGCTCGTAGCGCTCGCGGTCGATCCAGTACCGGGTCGACCCGGCGAACTCGCCACCCTCGACGACCTCGGTCTCGATCGGGACCCCGATGTCGCGCAGGGCCGCCTTGTCACGCTCGAACGCCCCGCGACGGGCGCCCGCAGCCTCCGGGTACATCCCCGCCAACTCGTCCGCGATCTGCACGAGCATGAGCGGCTGCGAGGTCTCGAGCAGCAGCGCGAGCAGGTTCGTCAGACGCTCCACCCGATCGGCCATGGGGCCAGCGTAGAGGCGACGTGGCGGTCGCCGACCGCCGGTGCCGGTGGCCCGACCCCTCCTCGTGGTGCATGATTGCCGACCATGACCACTGCGGATCCCCCCGCCGCCGCGACGGCCGACCCCCAGAGTCCACCCCGACAATGGGTCGGTACGCCGTACCCGCTCGGCGCCACCTACGACGGCGCCTCGACCAACTTCTCGATCTTCTCCTCGGCCGCCGAGGGCGTCGAGCTGTGCCTCCTCGGCGACACCGCCGACGAGCAGGGCCGCCGCGACGAGATCCGCATCGAGATCACCGAGGTGGACGGTCACATCTGGCACACCCAGCTCCCCGACGTCCGTCCCGGGCAGCGCTACGGCTACCGGATGCACGGCCCGTGGGAACCCGACGACGGGCTGTGGTTCAACTCGTCGAAGCTGCTGCTCGACCCGTACGCGAAGGCGATCGAGGACGAGGTCGACTGGGCGCCCGCGTGCTTCGGCTACGACTTCGACGATCCCGACCAGCCGAACTCGGACGACAGCGCGCCCCACGTGCCGCTCGCCATCGTCAGCGACCCGTACTTCGACTGGGGCAACGACCGCGCCCCGCTCGTGCCCCGCCACGAGACGGTGATCTACGAGACCCACGTGCGCGGGTTCACCAAACGCCATCCGGAGATCCCCGAGGAGTTGCGCGGCACGTACGCCGGCATCGCCCACCCGGTCGCGATCGACCACCTCGTCGGCCTCGGCGTCACGTCCCTCGAGTTGATGCCGGTGCACCAGTTCATCCACGACCACCACCTGCACACCAAGGGGCTGCGGAACTACTGGGGTTACAACTCGGTGGCGTTCCTCGCACCGCACAACCTGTACTCGTCGCGCGACCCGCTCGGCACCCCGCAGGAGTTCAAGACGATGGTGAAGGCGCTGCACGCGGCCGGTATCGAGGTCATCCTCGACGTCGTCTACAACCACACCGCGGAGGGCAACGACCTCGGGCCGACGCTGTCGTGGCGCGGCATCGACAACCACGCCTACTACCGGCTGATGGACGGCGACCCGCGCCACTACCTCGACTTCACCGGCACCGGAAACAGCATGAACATGCGCCAGCCGCACGTGCTGCAGCTGATCATGGACAGCCTGCGGTACTGGGTGCTCGAGATGCACGTCGACGGCTTCCGCTTCGACCTCGCCTCCGCGCTCGCCCGCGAGCTGTACGAGGTCGACCGGCTGTCCGCGTTCTTCGACCTCGTCCAACAGGACCCGATCATCTCCCAGGTCAAGCTGATCGCCGAGCCGTGGGACGTCGGCGAGGGCGGCTACCAGGTCGGCAACTTCCCGCCCCACTGGTCGGAGTGGAACGGCCAGTACCGCGACACGATCCGCGACTTCTGGCGCGGCGAGCCGTCCACCCTCGCCGAGTTCGGCTACCGGTTCACCGGGAGCTCGGACCTGTACGAGGCCGACACCCGCAAGCCGACCGCGTCGATCAACTTCGTCACCGCCCACGACGGGTTCACGATGGCCGACCTGGTCGCCTACAACGAGAAGCACAACGAGGCGAACGGCGAGGACAACCGCGACGGCGAGAGCCACAACCGATCGTGGAACCACGGCGTCGAGGGCCCGACCGACGACCCGGAGATCGACGAGCTGCGCCGACGCCAACGCCGCAACCTGATGGCCACGCTGGTGCTGTCGCAGGGCATCCCGATGATCCTCGGCGGTGACGAGATCGGCCGCACCCAGGGCGGCAACAACAACGCCTACTGCCAGGACAACGAGGTGTCGTGGTACGACTGGGACGACGTCGACACCGAGTTCCTCGAGTGGACGTCGCGTCTCGTCGCGTTCCGGGCCGCCCACCCGGTGTTCCGCCGGCGACGCTGGTTCCAGGGTCGGCGCATCCGCGGCATCGAGGACATGGCGTGGTTCCGCCCCGACGGCGAGGAGATGAGCGACGTGGACTGGGACACCGGCCACGCCCGGTCGGTCGGCGTGTTCGTCAACGGCGAGTCGATCCAGGCCACCGACATGTACGGCGCCCGCATCCTCGACGACACGTTCTTCCTGATCCTGAACGCGAGCGACCTCGACCTCGACTGGCAGCTGCCCGGCGACCGCTGGGGCGCCCGCTGGATCATCGACCTCGACACCGAGGACCCGGGCGTCGGGACGAACGACCGGCCGAGCATCGGCGTGGAGGCCGGCGGCACCCTGACCGTGACGTCGCGTTCGCTGCTCGTGCTCCGCCGGACGGCGCGCACCCTGAGCGAGTCCCACCCGGCGGTGGGCGGTGGCGCGAGCGCCGACACGTCCGCTGCGCCACCGAGAAGGTCGTCGGCGTGACCGACGCCGCGTTGCTCGAGCGCGCCCGCGAGCTCGGCATCCACACCACCTACGTCGACGTCCACCGGGAACGTCACGACGCGGACCCCGAGGTGCTCGCCGTCGCCGTCGAGGCCCTGAGCGCCGACGCCGCAGCGGATGCGGACGCCGTGGTCGACCCGGTCGTGGTCGTGCGCGACGGACCACCCGACGCCGCTGTGTCGACCCTGGCCACGGCGCGGCACCGGGTGACCGACGCCGAGCTCGTCCTGGGCGACGGCACGGTCGTGACGCCGGTCGTCGCCTCCGACGGCCACACGGTCACGGTGGAGGGCCCGCTCCCGATCGGTTGCCACGAGCTGCGGATGGAGACCGCCGCGGGTGCGGGCGCCACCACGTTGGTGCGCCCGCCGGGATCGATGCTGACCCGCGGCCGGTGGCACGGCGGGTCGGGGCTGTTCGTCCCCACCTACGCGCTCTGGGACGACGACACCTCGCTGCCGTCGTTCTCGCTCCTCGGCCGGCTCGCCGGGGTACTCGGCGAGCTCGGCACCGAGGTGTTGACGACCCTGCCGCTGTACGCGGCCTTCCTCGACGAGCCGTTCGAGCCGAGCCCGTACTCGCCGGCCAGCCGACTGCACTGGAACGAGGTGTTCGTCGACGACGACGCCCTCCCGCCCGCACCCGTCCCGCCCCTCGGCCGCCACCTCGACTGGGCGGCGGTCGGCCGTCGCCGCCGACAGCAGATGGTCGCGGCCTCGGCGGCGCTGGACGCGGCCACCGCCGCCGAGCTCGACCGCTTCCTGGCCGGGCGACCCGACGTCGCCGCGTTCGCCCGCTTCCTCACCGACCGACCGGGCGCGCCCGCCGGCGACGATCCCGTCGAGCTCGTCCGTCGCAGCCACGAGCTCGCCCAGTTCCTCGCCGACCGCCAGCTCGCCGACCTCGCCGCCGCCGAGCGACACGACGGTGCCGCCGGCCTCGCGATCGACCTGCCGATCGGCTGCCACGCCGACGGCTACGAACGCTGGGCCCACCCGGAGTTGTTCGCCGACGGGTTCGCGATCGGCGCGCCGCCCGATCTGTTCTTCACCGCCGGGCAGAACTGGGGTCTCCCCCCGCAGCTCCCGCACGCCGGTCGGCGGTCCGGCCACCGCCTGTGGCGCGACCTGCTCACGCGCGCCGGCGAACACGCCGCGCTGCTCCGGATCGATCACGTCATGGCCGTCCACCGGTTGTGGTGGGTGCCCGAGGGGTTCGGCGCCGATCGGGGTGTGTACGTGTCGTACCCGGACCAGGAGCTGCTCGCCGTGATCGCCGCGACCGCCGCTGCGTGCGGCACGGTCGTGGTCGGGGAGGACCTCGGGACGGTGCCCGAGGAGGTTCGCGAGCTGCTGGCCGCGTGGGAGATGCTCGGCATGCACGAGGAGCAGTTCCACATGACGCCGTCGATGCTGCCCGAGCGAGCCGTCGCCGAGATCGGGGCTCGCACCGTCGCCGGCATCCGCACCCACGACATGCAGCCGTTCGCCGCGTTCGTCGCCCAGCAGGGCGAAGCACTCGCCGAGTACCGCCGCCGCCTCGTCCCGGTCCTCGGCCGGGAGGTCGGCGGCACGTACGGCGAGATCCTCGACGCCGTGCTCGAACGACTCGCCGGCTCCGCCTCGGCGCTCGTCACGGTCGACCTCGACGACCTCGTCGGCGAGACGGAGCACCACAACGTCCCCGGCAAGGTCCTGCCGACGAACTGGTGTCGCCGCCTCGACCGTTCGCTCACCGACACGCTCGCCGACCCCGACGTCCGCCGCCGCCTCACGATCCTCGGGAGCCGCACCCGTGCCTGACCCGACCCCACGCGCCACCACCGACCCCGTCCCGCCCCGGATCCGTCCCGGCGCCCACGTCGCCGGCGAGACCACCACGTTCGCCGTGTGGGCCCCGCACGCCACCACGTCCGTCCACCTCGAACTGTCCGCGCCGATCGACCGAAGTGAGTCGGTTGCCGCGGACGGAACGGTGGTGCCCCTGGAACCGTCCGCGGGAAACGACGGAAGTGAGCCGATCGGCGCGGACGGTTGGGGGTGGTGGGCGACGGAGGTGGCGGGGGTCGGGCACGGATGGCGGTACCGCTATTCGCTCGACGGCGGACCGTGGCTGCCCGACCCGGCCTCGGCGTGGCAGCCCGACGGGGTGCACGGACCGTCCGCGGTGGTCGACCCGGCCCGCTTCACGTGGACCGACGCGGACTGGCGCGGCATCGACCTCGCCGACGCCGTGGTGTACGAGCTGCACGTCGGTACCTTCACCCCGGACGGGACGTTCGACGCGGCGGTCGGCCAGCTCGGCCGGCTGGCCGCGGTCGGCGTCACCGCCGTCGAGGTGATGCCCGTCAACGCGTTCCCCGGCGAGCGCAACTGGGGCTACGACGGTGTGTTCCCGTACGCCGTCCAGCACTCCTACGGCGGGCCGGACGCGTTCGCCCGGTTCGTCGACGCGGCGCACGCGCACGGGCTCGCGGTCTGGCTCGACGTCGTCTACAACCACCTCGGCCCCGAGGGCAACGTGCTGCACCACTACGGCCCGTACTTCACCGACCAGTACGTCACGCCGTGGGGGCCGGCGGTCAACGTCGCCGGACCCGGCAGCGACGGCACCCGCCGGTGGATCCTCGAGAACGTGCGCCGGTGGGTGCGCGACGTCCACCTCGACGGGTTCCGGCTCGACGCGGTGCACGCCGTGGTCGACCCGACCGCGGTGACGATCTGGGAGCAGATCGGCACCGTCGCCCACGCGGAGGGCGCCGCCGCCCGGCGAACGGTGAACGTGATCGCCGAGAGCTCCGACAACGATCCGCGGTACGTACGCGGCGCGGAGCGCGGCGGGTACGGGCTCGACGGCGTGTGGAACGACGACGTCCACCACAGCCTGCGGGTCGCCCTCACCGGCGAGCGCGACGGCTACTACGCGGACTACGACGGCACGGCCGCCGAGCTCGCCGACATCGTCGAGCACCGCTGGCTGTTCCGGGACCGACCGTCGGTCTTCCGCGGCCGCCGCCACGGCCGCCCCGCCGACGACGTCGCGCCGCATCGCTTCGTCGTCGCCACGATGACCCATGACCAGGTCGGCAACCGGCCCGGCGGCGATCGGCCCGACCTCGACCCGGCCCGCCGGCGGCTCGCCGCCGCCACGATCGCGCTGCTGCCGTCCACGCCGATGCTGTTCATGGGTGAGGAGTACGGCGATCCGGCCCCGTTCCCGTTCTTCGTGGACCACGGCGACCCGGAGATCCTGGAGGCCACACGCCGCGGCCGACGCGAGGAGTTCGCCCAGCACGATTGGGAGGGTCGCGATGGCGGCACGGTCCCCGACCCGGGTGATCCGGACACGATGCGCGCCGCCGTGCTCGACCCGTCGCTCGCCGACCGCCAGCCGCACCGGTCGCTGCTGACGATGTACACCGAGTTGTACCGGCTGCGCCGCGAGGTCGGCCCCGTGCGCTCGCCGTCCGCCCGACAGCGGGTCACCCACCGTGCGACCGCGATGGCGCTCCACCGTGCCCTCGTCGAGCGCGACGGCGTGACGGTCGGCGCGGCGACCACCCTCGTCGTCAACCTCGGCGACGCGCCGGTCACGCTGCCGCTCGGGCCCGAGCACCACGACCGGGCCGTCGTCACGGCGTTCGACTCCGCCGACGAGCGCTGGGGCGGGCCCGGCGCAACGACCACGCTCGACGGCGACGATGCGGAACGCTCCATCACGGTGGGCCCGCTCACCGTCGCCCTGCTCACCTCCTGATCCGGCCCGGACCACGCTCGGCTGTCGGTCGTCGCACGGTCACTTCGGTTGCGGGCACCACATGCAATCGCCCGTCCACGGGTTCCGACACTTCCGCCCACCTCGCTGACGACCGTCGCCGAGCACCACCCATCGCGCCGTGAACTCGATGTCGCCCCGCTCGACGGACTCGGCCCGATAGAGCCCGGCATTCCCGGTCGACCTCGCGGCCACGAACGGCTGGGGGTCTCCGCCCTCGAGGGTGAGCGTCCCCGTGATCTCCCCGTCGACGACCGCGAGCTCGATCTTGTCGACGCAGTCGTCCAGGTCGGCCGCACCGTCCACGAGCTCGCCGGTCAGGTACACCGAGACGTCGTCGCCACCGCACGCATAGGCCGACACCTCGCCCGATCCCTCCAGGTCCCCATCGTCGACCGAGATGGCGATGAACACGTCATCGGTGACCTCACCGACCCAGGTGTTCTCATAGGCCCAGACGTCGTAGGTCTCGCCATCGAGCTGGGCCTGCATGTTCTCCACGTCGAGCTCGCTGATCTCGACGGGGTCGTACACCTCGAGCCACTCGTCGACGAACTGGTCGATGTCGATGTCGGCGGGGTCGGCGTCGGCGTCGAACACCGCGGCATCGCCGGCATCGTCGGAGCCGCAGGCCGCCAGCACGGCGCCGAGTGCGGCGGCGCCGGCCGTCCCCATCCCGAGCTTCAGCAGCGATCGTCGACTCAGCCCGCTCGTCGTGAGTGCGCTCGGGCCGTGCGAGTTCCGCAGTCCGTCCATCTGTCCTCCATTCGAGGCCGCGCGTCGGTGCGCGGCCGGTCGTCGGTCGATCTTCGGGGTGGTCGCCGCGGTCGAGCGCAGCGACGACGACAGTCTCGCGCGTGTGGCCGACGCGTCAGGACGGGGTTCGCGGAGGACCGGTGATGGCGCCTCGCTCGAGGAGGGCGGCGGGGGCACCGCCGAGCACCGAGGCGACCGGGACGGTTCCCGACACGGGGGTGCCCACGTCGTCGAGGACGTGACGCCACGTGCCCTCGGGCATCGTGACGGTGGTGGCCGCACCGGCCGGGTCGGCCCGGTCGAACCCCGGCAGCGCAACGACCGTCACGGTCGCCACGACGCCCTCGCCCCGGCCGAAGGCGAG
>SKSP01000403.1 GCA_007122945.1 Ilumatobacteraceae bacterium
CGTGAGACGGTCGGCGGCCACCGACAACCGCCACTCGGTCAAGAACGCGATCGGGGCGGTGCCGACCACCTCGGTGAATCGCTTCGCCAGCGCCGCGCGCGACACCCCGACCCGCCGGGCCAGCGCCTGGATGGTCCACCGCTCGGCCGGTTCGGCCTGCATCAGCCGGATCGCGGGGCCGACGACGGCGTCGGCGAGGCCTCGCAGCACACCGGGTGGGAGGGAACCGGGCTGGTCGCGCATCCAGTGTCGTACGGCGAGCACGACGAGCAGATCGAGGGTGCGTGACAGGACGACGGGTTGGGCGATGTCGTCGCGGATCACCTCGTCGGCGTACATGGCGAGCAGGCCCGGGGCGATCGCCCCCTCGGGCGCGACGAGCACGGGCGGCAGGGCCTCGAGCACCCATCGTCCCGTCTCGGGGACGGTCTCGTACGTTCCGGCGAACACGACGTGGGTGGCCGACGGTTCGTCGGCGTTGCCCCAGGTGCGGATGCCGAGCGACCAGCGCTCGGCCAGCGGCTCGCCGACGGGGGTCTCGCACCGCTGGCCCGGGTGGATGATCGCCAGCACCGGCGAGTCGGGCTCGTCGGCCATCGACCACGGCCGGTCGCCGCGGACCAGCACCACCGTCGACTCGGCGACCGCGTACGTCGCCTCGGGGTGCGTCACGGTGAGACCCCCACGAGAGGTGACGATCACCGAGAGCGGCGCGCCGTCGGCGATGGTGATCGCGAAGGGCGCGGCGAACTGCGTGCGGAGCAGGAACGCCGAGCGTTGCGAGTCGCCGGCGAACAGCCCGGCGAGCGCGTCCATGGCACGAGATTAGACGATCGAACATGAATCGTCGACAGATAGCTATGGAACATCTCCGAGAATCCGCTCATCATCGCGCCCATGACAACTCCACTGACCTCCCTCACCGTCGGCACCGGCAAGGTCGGGGCACGCGTCGCCCGGCGCCTCGAGCACCTCGGCGTCGCGCACCGCATCGGATCACGCGCTCGACGTCCGGCCTTCGACTGGACCGACGCGTCGACCTGGGCGCCGTTCGTCGCCGGCAGCACGAGCGTGTTCGTCACCTACGTGCCCGACCTCGGCTTCCCGGGCGCCGCCGACACCATGGCAGCGTTCGGCGAGGTGTGCGCGACCGAAGGCGTCACGAACGTCGTGCTGCTCTCCGGGCGCGGCGAACCGGGCGCCGTCCTCGGCGAGCAGGCCCTCGCCCGGACCGCGGGTCCGATCACCGTCGTGCGCTGCGCGTGGTTCGACCAGAACTTCTCCGAGTCGTTCCTCCTCCAACCGGTGCTCGACGGGGTCATCGCCCTGCCGGCCGGCGACGTCGAAGAACCCTTCATCGACGCCGACGACATCGCCGACGTCGTGGTGGCGTGCCTCTCCGAGCCCGACGCGCACCTCGGCAACACGTACGAGCTCACCGGCCCCGAGCTGCTCGGCTTCGACGACGTCGCCCGGATCCTCTCCGACGTCACCGGGCGATCGATCGCGTACCTGCCCGTCGAGGTCGACGACTACGCCGCTGCCGCCGTCGATGCCGGGCTGCCCGCCGCCGACGCGCACGCCTACGCGGAGCTGTTCCACTCGATCACCGACGGACGCAACGCCCACCTCACCCCCGACGTCGACAAGGTGCTCGGACGCCCGCCGACGACGTTCGAACGCTTCGCGACGACGACCGCCGCGAGCGGGATCTGGGACCGATGAGCCTCCTGCCGCCACGCCTGCTCGAGCTCGCCACGACCACCGGAGCCGTCGGTGCCGGTGTGGTCGGGGGTGTGCTGTTCGGGTTCTCCTCGTTCGTGATGGCCGCACTCGATCGCCTGCCCGGCGACCGGGCGATCGAGGCGATGCAGTCGATCGACCGGCACGCCACGTCACCCGGTTTCATGACCGCGATGTTCGGCACGGCGGGCGTCGCGACCCTCGTCGGCGTCGACGGCATCCGACGGCTCGACGAGCCCGACGGCCGGCTCCTCGCCATCGGCGCGGGCTCGTACCTGGCGGCGATCCTCGTCACGATCACCTATCACGTCCCTCGCAACGGCCGTCTCGCCCGGATCTCCACGCCGGTTCCCGACGCCGCCGGGATCTGGCGCGTGCACTCGCGAGCCTGGACGCGCGCCAACCACGTCCGCACCGCCCTCGCGATCGCGGCCGCGACGTCGTTCGTGCTCGCGACGAGTGCCCGAGGGGCGGCGCCATGAGCCTGTCGGCCGACGTGATGAGCCCGGTCCCGCTCCGGCCGGTCCACGAGCGACCGCGCCGGAGCGACCGTCGACGTGGCGATCGAGAACCGGACCTGCCCGGCGGACCGTCGACCGGCACCCTCGACACGACCCGCACCGAACCCGCCGACCTCCCTGCGACGACGTCGACGGAGGTGGTGCGTGTGATCGTCGCCGAGCCACGGGCGCTCGTGCGAGCAGCGACGCGCCTGATCATCGACGCCACCGAGGGGATGGAGGCCGTCGCCGACGCCGACGCACCCGCCGCGCTGCGCACGGCGATCGCCGTCGACGATCCCGACGTCGTGGTGATCGTCGTCGCTCCCGGCGCGGACCCGTCCGCCTGGCTGGCCACCTGCCCGCCGACGGGCCCACGGGTCGTCCTCGTCGGTGACACGCTCGCGGACGGACCCGCCGCATCGTGGATCGCCCGCGGCGTCGCGGCGGTGCTGTCCGACGACCTCGGCACGAACGCGCTCACCGACGCGATCCGGGTCGTTGCCGCCGGGTACGTCGTCCTCGACCCGCGACTCGCCGCCGATCTCGCCACCCGCGAGGTCGAACGCCGGTCCGCCCGCGATCGATCGGCACAGCTCCTGGACACGCTGAGCGAACGGGAGCACGAGGTGCTCACGCTGATCGGGCGAGGCTTCAGCAACGCCGAGATCGCGGTCGCGATGTTCGTGTCCCCGGCGACCGTCAAGACCCACGTGTCGAACGTGCTCACCAAGCTGGCGCTCCCCAACCGCGTCCACGCGGCGATCCTCGCCCACCAACTCGCGCCTCGGTCACGGCCGCACGAGCCGGGCCGGTCGGTGGACCTGCCCGACCAGTATCAGTAGGGCTCGAGATCAGTAGAGCTCGAGCGTCGGTCGGTCGGTGTCGCTGGCCCCGATTCGGGCGGCCGCCGACTGGGTGCCCTGCCGGACCGGCACGTGTGACGACGCCGCCGCCAGACCGAAGACGGGCATGTTGCCGTACACGGCCTCGTACTCGCCGGCGCGCACGGCGAAGGTCTCGTGCCAGATCCCGACGTCACCGGAGTCGCGCACCGCCCGGTTGAAGCGCCGCCACGCGTCGAGGTGCGGGAGCTCGGGGTCACGACTGAACCGGTCGAGGTGGTCGAAGCTCCGCCAGTACTGCACGAGGATCGTGGTGCGACCGAACCACTGCTGTCCGCCGAGGCATCCGAGCTCCGGATGCGCCGCGAGCTCGCGCTGCATCTTCGGCATCGCGCTCGCGACCGACCACCAGGCCCGCACCTTCCAGGGCTTGTTGAAGCGCATCCCGATCAGGAACACGACGAAATCACCCTCGATGTGCGCGGTGTACCGCCCGGCGTGGACCCCCATGGCAACTCCCCTCTCGACGAGGACGCGAAACCTACTCCCCTGTCGTGTCACGGATGCCGCCGGTAGGCTCCCGGCGAGGTGCGCCGACTCCTGGATCTGTTCGCCCGGCCCGCCACGCGACATCCGATCCGGGTTCTCGCGGGCCTGCTGGTGGTCACCGTCGGGCTCGGATGGTTCGCCTCCCGGGTCGAGATGGAGGTCGATCTGTCGGCGTTCGCCGACGAGGGGTCCGAGACCGTCGCCGCGCTCGACCGGGTCCGCTCCGAGTTCGGCGTGGCCGAGAACGCGATCCAGGTGCTCGTCGACGCCGGCCCCGGTGGCGACGTCCTCGCGGCCGACGGCATCCGGGCCGTCGCCTCGCTCGAGCACGGGGTTGCCGATCTGCTCGGCGACCGGGTGCGGGTCGACACGGACGGCACCCCGGCGATCCGGTCACTCAGCCGCATCGTCACCGCGTCCCTCGACGACCGCGGCGTCGACCTCGCCGACGCCTCCGACGAGCAGACGCGCGCCGCGATCACGCGCCTCCTGGAACAGGAACCGCAGCTCGCACGCTTCACGAGCTTCGAACGGGACCTCGACGTCCCGCAGGCCCGCGCCACGTTGCTCCTGGTCGAGGTGGCGTCGGATCTCACCGAGGACGAGGCCGTCGAGGCGGCCCGTGACGTGCAGGTGTGGTTCGCGGACGGGGGCGCGACGACGCCCGGCGGCGACGCGTACCGGGTGCTCGTCTTCAGCACGGGGCTGCTGATGGAGGGCCTGCTCGCGGAGATCGAACGTGAGATGCCGACCCTGCTCGCGCTCGCCCTGCTCGTGGTGCTCGGCGTGCTGCTCCTCGTCCTGAGGTCCCCAACCGACGTCGTGGTGGGCCTCGTCGGCCTCGTGACGATCGTGCTGTGGACGTTCGGCGTCATCGCGATCCTCGGACCGGGGTACCTCGGGCTCCGCGGGCAGTTCAGCCAGATCGGCATCGTCGTGCCGGTGCTGCTGGTCGGACTCGGGATCGACTACCTCGTGCACCTGACGTACCGGTACCGCGAGCAGCGCGCCGCGGGCGATGGCCCCGCCCTGGCCGCCCACCGGTCGGTGCACACCGTCGGTGCGGCACTCGTCCTCGCCACGGGAGCGACCGCGGTCGGCTTCGCGTCGAGCAGCACGGCGCCACTCGACGTCCTCGCCGACGTCGGCATCTTCACCGCGGCGGGCGTCGTCTGTGGGTTCGTCGTGATGCTCCTCCTCGTCCCCTCCGTGAACACCTTGCGCAGGCGCCCCTCGGCGGCATCGGTACGGATCGGGAGCCGGCGGGCCTCACCGCGCTCGCCGTCGGAGCGGGTGTTCGCCGTTCCGGTCCGGTTGGCGACCCGCACGCCCGCGGCCGCGCTGGTGGTGGGCGGGTTGTTGGCCGGAGCGGCACTGATCGCCTCGACCGACCTGGAGACGACCTTCGACGCCGGCGACTTCGTGCCCGAGGACTCCGATGTCGGCCGGATCTACGCGACGCAGCACGAGCTGTTCGGCGGCGACCTGGCCGAGACCACGTACGTCATCGTCGACGGCGACCTCGGCGATCCGGCACTGGTCACCGCGCTGCTGGCGAGTCACCGGGCGCTCACCGACGTCGAGGACGTCCGGACCATCGGCGACGAAGCCCAGGCTCGGTCGATCGCGACCCTCGCCCTGGCGGCCGCGCGGGAGCTCACCGGCGACCCCGACCCGGACCTCGCCGAGCTCGTCGCGGGGATCGACGACCTCCGCCCGCTCTACGGGCAGCTCCGGTCGTCGGTCGGCGCCGCCGTCGTCGACGAGCTGCTGTCGCGCGACGCCGACGCCGGGGTCGTCCAGATCCTGACGACGGCGGGCACCGGTTCGGCGACCGAGCGGATGCGGGACGACCTCGTGACCGTGTTCGATCCGGTCGTGTCCGCCGGGGCCACGATCACGGTGGTCAGCGAACAGCTCGTGGTCTCGGAGATGGCCGACGAGCTCCGGCGGTTCCAGGGACGGTCGATCCTCGTCGCGCTCGGCGCCGTGCTGGTGTTGCTCGTCGGCTACTACGGGGTGGCTCGGCGGCGCCCGTTCCTCGGGCTCGCCGCCCTCCTCCCGGCGGCCTTCAGCGTGTCGATGCTGTTCGGATCGATGCGGGTCCTCGGCATCAGCTTCAACCCGGTCACGTCGACGATCACCGCGATCTCACTGGGGATCGGCGTCCCGTACGGCATCCACCTGGTCAACCGGTTCACCGAGGAGCTCGCACGCGGGAGCGATCCCGTCGCCGCGTGCCGGTCGAGCATCGAGCGCACGGGCATGGCGCTCGCCGGGTCGGCCCTGACGACCCTCGGGGCGTTCGTGGTGCTGTCGACATCGGGACTGGTCCCCGTTCGCCAGCTCGGCACGCTCGGGGCGCTGAGCATCACGTTCGCACTGCTCGGGGCGCTCCTCCTGCAACCCGGTGCGCTGTTGTCGTGGGCCCGGTGGCGCGAGCGCCGGGCGGCTCGATCTCGACGACCTTGAGCCGCGTCACACCGGCGGGGCCGGTGGCGGCCAGTCGGCCTCGGCAGCCTGCCCGCCGGCGCTCGCGGCGAGCGAGAAGGGTGGATAGTCGTCGACCAGCAGGCGACCGTACGCGCTCACCCGCAGCCACAGCCGCCCCGTGCCGACGATGAAGCGACGCAACCCGTTCGGCCAGCGGCCGGTGAACAGCACGGCGAAGAAGGCGACGATCATCACGAACCACGCCGCGATCACCACGACGAACGCGAACACCGCGATCGGGATGATCCAGATGATGCGCAGCCCGACGGTGAGCCGGTTGCGGCCGTCGAGCTGTGGCGTGAGGTCGACACGGACGGGATCGGTGCGGGGATCCGGGCCGACCATGTCGAAATCGAACGGCGGGTACGGCTCGCGAAGCCAGAGGGCGTAGCTGTACGTGCGCAGCTCGTAACGCAGCACCATGCACTGGAAGTTGGCGATGCCGTCGGGCAGCTTGCCCGTGAACACGATGATGAACCAGCTGACGAGCGCGAGGACGCTCGCCACGTTGCTGAGCACGTTCGCGATCACGAGGTGGGGGATCGCCAGGATCCAGTGCACGAGCGGCCGCCAGTTGGCGACCTCCGGTGGCGCGTCGATCTCGAACTCGACCGGGTACGAGCTTCTCGTGGTCGACGTCATGTGATCCCTCCGTCCGAGCGGATGGAGCTGGCGCCCCCGGGCCCGCCCTGGCCCGATCCGGACCGTAGCGCACCGGCGACGATCACTCGGGTGATCGGCTCACCCCGGTGCGCCGGTGCCGTCGCGCCGTGTGAACGTGGCCCGGAAGAGGGTCGCGAGTCGATCGGCCAGTCGGCGTTCGCTCCAGCCGCAGCCGACGGTGAGACGCTCGATCATGTCGGTCGAGATGAGGGCGAACAGCATGTCCCGAGCGGTCGCCACCGTCCACGGTTCGGCCAGGCGTCCCTCGTCGGCGAGACGACGCGCGAGGTGGGTACAGCCCTCCCGCTGCGCCTCGTCGACGCGTCGTCGGTGCGCGGCAGCATCGGGGTCGTCGTGCTGGACGTGGGTGATCGCGCGGTCGACGGCGATCATCCGGGGGTGATAGCGGGCGAGGTGGGCGGCCCATTCGTCGAGCGCCGCGACGGCGTCGGGCGCGTCCCGGACCCGTCGGAGCGAGTCGGAGAGCCCCTCGCGAGCGGCGATGTGGTCGAACAGGGCGGCCACCACATCGCTGCGCGACGAGAAGTGGAGGTACACCGCACCGCGGGACACCTCGGCGCGGTGCGCCACGGCGCCCATCGTCAGGGCGTGGAAACCGTCGCGTTCGAGGATCTCCCGGGCGGCGTCGAGCAGTGCCTCGCGTGTGCGGCGGCTGCGGGCGTTGGTGGGTTCGTCGATCCTCACGGCCGGGCCCACGACCGAGCCCACGACCGAGCCCACGACCGAGCCCACGACAGGGCGACGGTTGACGAACTGAACATGTCGTGTACATTAGCGAAGTGAACACGCTGTTCAGTTGACGAACACCGAGAACAGGAGAACACCGTCGACATGAGTCACTTCACGAACGCCGAGCTCGAGTACCTGGGCGGCGGTGAGCGCCGACTGGCCCGTCTCGCCACCGTCGGCACCGACGGGATGCCGCACGTCGCCCCCGTCGGCTTCGCCCACGATCCGGACGCCGACACCATCGACATCGGCGGACACCATCTCGAACGGACCAAGAAGTACCGCGACGTCCGGCGCGACGGACGGGTGGCGGTGGTCATCGACGACGTCCTCCCGCCCTGGCGACCGCGCGGCATCGAGGTACGCGGTCGAGCCGACGCCGTCGGCGAACCCGAGCCGCGCATCCGGATCCACCCCGAACGGATCATCTCGTGGGGCATCGAGAGCGACGAGATCGGCCGCCACCACGCCCGCGACGTCACCGCCTGATCGTTCGGACTGCAGTTCGGTCGACCAGCGTCCAGAACGACGTGCCCGACGTGTTGGGACGGGGCTGACGGGTGAGCACGGCGGTCTAGGATCGTGAGCGTGGCAGGCCGCTGACGACCGTCCGAGTCCCTCCGTCCGACGAAAGGTCAGCTCCCCATGTCTCCACGTCCCCTCGACGGCCGGGTGGCCGTCGTCTCCGGCGCCAACCACGGCATCGGCGCCGCCACCGCCGTCGAGCTCGCCCGGCTCGGCGCCGACGTCGCCGTCACCTACCTGCCGGGAACCAACATCGACGACGAGCCACGTCCCGCGGCCTACCGCGCCCAGCGGGACCAGGACGCGGCGACGGCCGTGGCCGCCGTCGAGGCGGTCGGGCGGCGCGCCCACGCCGTGCGGGCCGACCTCACCGACCCCGACGCCCCGGCCCGGATCTTCGCCGAGGCCGACGCCGCGCTCGGCCCGGTCTCGATCCTCGTGAACAACGCGAGCGGCTGGCGCGCCGACACGTTCGCCGCCGACCGTGCCGACCCGTTGCGGCGGCACCGCAGCACCATCAGCGGCGACACGGCGATGCCCCAACTGCTGGTCGACGCCCGAGGTGGCGCGCTCATGATCGCCGAGCTGGCGGCGTCGGTGCGCCGGCATCGGCTCCGATGGGGTCGCGTCGTGAGCCTCACCTCCGGTGGGCCGATGGGGTTCCCCGGCGAGGTGTCGTACGGGGCGGCCAAGGCGGCGCTCGAGAACTACACGATGAGCGCGTCGATCGAGCTCGCCGACGACGGCATCACCGCCAACGTGGTGCACCCGCCGGTCACCGACACCGGTTGGATCACCGACGAGGTCCGTGCGTTCGTCGACACCAGCGCCGACCACGTCCACATCGCCGAACCGGCCGAGGTCGCCGAGGTGATCGGCTGGCTCTGCACCGACGCCGCCCGGTTGGTCACCGGCAACGTCGTCCGCCTCAGGTAGGGCCCGGCGGAGCACCGACGAGCAAGACGGGAGAAGCCGTGGTCCCCCGAGCCGTCGTATCGTCCCGATGACCTCCGGCGGTTCCGAACGTCCAAGACGCGGGCCGCACCATGACGCCACCATCAGCGTCATGCGACACCACCGATCGACCGAGGAGACCATGGGGACCACGACACCGGCCACGACC
>SKSP01000226.1 GCA_007122945.1 Ilumatobacteraceae bacterium
TGGCAGCCCGTACGGGATTCGAACCCGTGCCGCCACCTTGAGAGGGTGGTGTCCTAGGCCACTAGACGAACGGGCCAAGTAGCGACCGGTGACGATACCAGCGCGGAACGACCCGCCCAACCGGGCGGGTCGTCGGAGCTGGGGAGAGAGGACTCGAACCCCTAATAACAGGACCAGAACCTGCTGTGTTGCCAATTACACCACTCCCCATCGGTGGCAGTGCGGCCGCGAGTGTAGCGGGATCAGCCGACGAGCCCACTGAGCCGGGCGAAGCCCGTGAGGCGCCCGACGGCGACGCCGCCGGCCTCCTTGGCGTGCAGCGCAACGTCGCGCCAACCACCGATCACACTGGTCGATGTCGGCGCGACGTAGGCCTCCAGACCGACCTCCTCGGCGATCAGCCGGCTGCGCAGTGAGTGGAACGGGTCGGTCACGAGCAGCACGCTCGCACGGGTGTCGCTCCTCGTGGGGAGCAGCGCGACCGTCGCACGGAGCGATTCGTAGGTGGTGGCACCGTCGTTCTCGAACACGATGGCGGACTCGGGGACGCCGCGCTCGACGAGGTAGCGCGCCGACGCCTGGGCCTCGGTGAAGCGGTCACCCGGCTGCTTGCCGCCGGTGACCACGACGACCGGCGCCAACCCCTGCGGCCACAGGCGGACGACCTCGTCGAGGCGCGCCGCGAGCTGCGGGGAGGGACGCCCGTCGTACTGGGCCGCACCGAGCACGACGATCGCGTCGACCGGACGGGCCTGGTACGCCCGACCGGTGCTCCACACCTGCTGCAACGTCACCCCGACGTACCCCACGCCGAGCACGCCGACGAGTACGGCCGCCCACCACCAGCGCCAACGCGTCGGTGGCGGGATCGCCGGCAGCTGGTCGATCGGTTGGTCGATCGGCGGTTCGGCCGTCAGGTCGGCCGGTCGCTCGAGGGAGGGCCGGGTGGTGGTCACGACACGCCGACCCGGTCGAGCGCCGACGCGACGCGGCGGCCCGTCTCCTCCGCGCCGAGCAGCTCGAGCGACTCGTACAGCGGCGGACCGATCGTGCGACCCGTCACCGCGACGCGCAGCGGCGCCTGCGCCTTGCCCGGCTTCTGCCCGTAACGCTCACCGACCGCCTCGAGCGTCGACTTGAGCACCTCGGCGCGCCAACGGTCGGTACCGGCCAGCTCGGCGTACGCGGCCCGCACGTCGGCGAGCAGCCCGGCCGCCCAGTCCGCGCCCATGATCTTCGTCCATGCCGCCTCGTCGACCTCGGGGTCGGGCAGGAACAAGAAGTCGACCATCGGGGCCACGTCGGCCATCGTCTTGGCCCGCTCCTGCACGAGCGGCGCGATCCGGGCGAACGTGGCGCGGTCCCACTCGGCGGGCAGCCACGGATCGGCCTCGGCGAGGAACTCCTCCGGCGTGCGCATCCGGATGTACTCCTCGTTGAACGCCCGCAGCTTCTTGACGTCGAAGAACGCCGGGCTGTGGTTGACGTCCTCGAGGCGGAACTCGGCCTCGATGCGCTCCCACGGGACGATCTCGGTGTCCCCGGCCGGCGCCCAGCCGAGCGTCATCAGGTAGTTCACCATCGCGTCCGGCAAGAAGCCCTCGGCGCGGTACTGCTCGAGCGCGACCTTGTCGCGCCGCTTCGACAGCTTCTTGCGCTGTTCGTTGACGAGCACCGGCACGTGTGCCCAGACCGGGGGTTCGCCCCCCAATGCCTCCCACAGCATCTGCTGCTTCGGTGCGTTCGGGAGGTGTTCCTCGGCGCGCACGACGTGGGTGATGCCCATCGCCATGTCGTCCACCGCGTTCGCCACGAGGAACATCGGGCTGCCGTTGCCACGCAGCAGCACGAAGTCCTCGATGTTGGCGTTGTCGAACTCGACCCGGCCGCGCACGAGGTCGTCGACCACCGTGACGCCGTCGGGCACCCGGAACCGCAGCACCCGGCCGGGGCCCGACCCGAGCCCGCGGTCGCGCGAGTAGCCGTCGTAGCCGGGCCTGCCCGACGCCTTCGCCCGCTCCTGCACCTGTTCGCCGGTCAGGTCGCAGTAGTACGCGTGACCGGCTGCGTGCAGCCGCTCGGCCGCGGCGACGTGCTCGCCGGCGAGCGAGCTCTGGAAGTACGGTCCCTCGAACACCGGGTCGTCGGTCGAGATGCCGATCCAGGCGAGGGCGTCGATGATGCCCTCGGTCCACTCGGGTCGGTTGCGGGCCTCGTCGGTGTCCTCGATCCGCAGGACGAACCGGCCACCCAGGCGGCGCGCCAGTGCCCAGTTGTAGAGCGCCGTGCGCGCGCCGCCGACGTGGAAGTAGCCGGTGGGTGACGGGGCGAAGCGGAGACGGGGGGACGACGTCGGATCCATGACCCCCCGAACGCTACCCGGGGGGTCTCACGACCCGCCGGCGGCGGGGCCGGTGCCCGGGCCGGCGTGCCGGTGGGTGCGCGGATCCGCCGGTCGGCCGGCACGGTGCACCGACGTGAGCCCGAGGTTGCGGAGCTGGCGCAGTGCGACGGAGAGGTTCGTGAGGTCGAACGACTCGGACCGGCGGATCTCGGCGAACAGCGCCGTCGTGCGGCCGACCGTTCGGCTGTTGTCGGCCAGCCACGCCTCGGCCGAGCCGTCGGCCTCCGACGTCACGGTGGCGGCCAGGTCGGCGAGCGCGGAGAGCAGGTCGTCGCGCAGCGCCGAGCGCGCCTGGGTCTGCCATCGATCGGCGCGGGGCAGCGCGCCGACGCCGTTCCACAGCCACATCAGCTCGAGCCGATCGAACACCTCCCAGTAGGTGCGCGCCACCGAGATGGGCGGCAGCGCCAGCCGGTGCGCGATCTCGACGATGTCGAACCCGGTGTGCAACAGCCGCCAGATCGCCGAGCGGTGGGCGAGGTCGGCCGGGACGCCGGCCGCTGTCCGCGCGTCGACGGTGCTGCTCACCATCTCGGCCATCGGCCCGCGCAGCGCGCTCGCCAGCTCGCGCCCGAGCGGCCGGATGTCGTCGTGGAACGTGGCGATCACGGTGCCGACGTCGAGCGGCGGCCGCCGATTGCGAAGCACCCACAACGAGCAGCGCTCGGCCATCCGCCGACAGTCGAGGAACAGGTCGTACCGCGTGTCGAGGTCGACATCGCCGAGCGCGTCGACCTCGGCCCACTGGGCGGGGAACTCGAGGACCTCGCGGGCGACCACCCACGCCCGCACCACGTCGGGGGTCGAGGCACCGGTGTCCTCGGTCATGCGATGGTCGAAGGAGATCCCCGACAGGTTGACCATCTGGTTGACGACCTGGGTCGCCACGATCTCCCGGCGCAGGCGGTGCGCCCGGATCGCGTCACCGAAGCGCTCGCGCAGCGGGGTCGGGAAGTACCCCACGAGGTCGGGTTCGAGCACCGGGTCGTCGGGGAGGTCCGACGCCAGCAGCTCGCTCACGTCGGCGTTCTTCGTGTAGGCGATCAGCACCGCGAACTCGGGCGTGACGAGGCCCTGGCCGTTCGCCTGACGCTCGCTGATCTGCTTGTCGGTCGGGAGGAACTCGAGCTCGCGATCGAGCCACCCCTCGGCCTCCAGCAGGTCGAGGTAGCGGGCGTGCACGTTCGCCATCGGGTGCGCCTGGCGGCGGGCGATCATCAGCGCCAGGCTCTGCGCCCGGTTGTTGGCGAGCACCAGCTCGGCCACCTCGTCGGTCATCGACGCGAGCAGCTCGTTGCGTTGCTTGATGGTGAGATCGCCGTCGGACACGAGGCCGTCGAGCAGGACCTTGATGTTGACCTCGTGGTCGCTGCAGTCGACACCGGCCGAGTTGTCGATCGCGTCGGTGTTCACCAACCCGCCGGCGAGCGCGTACTCGATGCGCGCCCGCTGGGTGAGTCCGAGGTTGCCGCCCTCGCCCACCATCTTGCAGCGCAGGTCGCACCCGTCCACCCGCACGCCGTCGTTGGTGCGGTCGCCGACGTCGGCGTGTGACTCGGTGCTGGCCTTCACGTACGTCCCGATGCCGCCGTTCCACAGCAGGTCGACCGGGGCGGTGAGCACGATCCGGATCAGCTCGAGCGGGGTCACCCGTTCGGCATCCGTGCCGAGCGCGGCGCGCGCCTCGTCGCTCAGCGCGATCGACTTCACGGCGCGCGAGTACACGCCGCCGCCCGACGAGATCAGGGAGGTCTCGTAGTCGGCCCAGCTGGAGCGGGTCATCTCGAACAACCGGCGACGTTCGGCGTACGCCACCGCCGGATCGGGATCGGGGTCGATGAAGATGTGGCGGTGGTCGAACGCGGCCACCAGCCGGATCTCGCGCGACAGCAGCATCCCGTTGCCGAAGACGTCGCCGCTCATGTCGCCGATTCCGACCACGGTGAGCGGGTCGTCCTCGGCGTGCTTGCCGAGGGCGCGGGCGTGACGGCGGACGCTCTCCCAGGCGCCCCGGGCCGTGATGCCCATCGCCTTGTGGTCGTAGCCGACGCTGCCACCCGACGCGAACGCGTCGCCGAGCCAGAAGTCGTACTCGGCGGCGACCTCGTTGGCGACGTCGCTGAACGTCGCGGTGCCCTTGTCGGCGGCGACGACGAGGTACGGGTCGGGGTCGTCGCACCGGACGACGTCGGCGGGGGTGACGATCTCGTCGCGCACGATGTTGTCGGTGACGTCGAGGAGCGAGCCGACGAAGTCGCGGTAGCAGGCAGTGACGTGCGGGCGCAGCTCGTCGGGGTCGGTGGGGGGCCGCTTGACGACGAACCCGCCCTTGGCGCCGACCGGCACGATCACGGCGTTCTTGACGACCTGGGCCTTGGCGAGCCCGAGGACCTCGGTGCGGAAGTCCTCCCGGCGGTCGCTCCAGCGCAGCCCGCCCCGGGCGATCGGTCCGGCCCGGAGGTGGACCCCCTCCACGTCGGGCGAGCACACGAAGATCTCGAACATCGGTCGCGGATGGGGCAGGTCGGGGACCCGTCCCGGGTCGAGCTTCAACGCCACCGGAACGCGTCCGCAGTACGCGTTCGTGCGCAGCGTCGCGTCGACGAGGGCCAACAGGCTGCGGCAGATGCGGTCCTCGTCGAGCACCTGGAGGTCGTCGATCACCTCCATCAGCTCGGCACGGGCCGTGTCGACAGCGGCGCCACGATCGGCGACCGACGGGTCGAACCGCGCCTCGAACAGCTGCACGAGGCGGCGGGCCACCACGGGGAGCCGGGCGAGCGCACCCTCCACGTAGCCGAGGCTGAACGCGAACCCGATCTGGCGCAGGTAACGGACGTACGTGCGCAGCACGGCCACCTGGCGACGGTCGAGCCCGGCGAGCGCGACGAGCCGGTTCAACCCGTCCGCCTCGACCTCGCCGAGCATCAGCCCCTCGAACGTGCGCTGCATCTCGGCGTGACGCGACGCGTCCACGTCGACCCCGGCGGGCAGGCGTACACCGATGTCGTAGAGGTGCACCTCGACGCCGTCGATCTCGATCGTGGCGGGGCGCTCGTCGACCGCCCGCAAGCCGAGGTGGTCGAGCATCGGCAGCAGTTCCGACAGCGTGGCCGGATCACCGCGGCGGTACACCCGGAACCGCCACTCGTCGGGTGGCGCCTCGACCTCGCGGCCCATGGCGGTCGCGAGCGGCGCGCCCTCGCCGAGCATCTCGTCGATGCGGGCGATGTCGCTGACCGCTCGCGTGGCGCCGACGTTGGCCGTGTACTCGGCCGGGAACGCGGCCAGGTAGCGCTGCGCGAGGCGGCGGCCGTCGTGATCACCGAACTCGCGGTGCAGCGCGTCGGACACGCGGTCGGACCACGACGTGGTGAGCTCGTCGATCTCGCGGGCGAGCGCGTCGAGGTCGGGCGGCGCCCCATCGTCGGGCCGACGGACGGTGAACGTCATCCGGGCGAGCGAACTGGCGCCGACGAGGGACTCGAGATCCCGGTAGCTGCCGTCGTAGTGCGCGGCGACCGCCGCCGCGACGGCTTCGGGCACGTGCGCGTGGAACCGCGTCCGGGGCACGTACACGAGGACGGTCGAGTGCTCGCCGACCGGCTCGGGCACGTCGAAGATCCGGACGAGCTGGCGCTCTTGCAGGCCCACGATGTCGATCACGAGGTGGGCGAGGGCGTCGCCGTCGAGCTCGAACAGCAGATCGCGCGGCAGCGTCTCGAGGACGTTGCGCGCCGAACGCCCGGTGTGGGTCTCCGCGCCGTCGCTCGCCAGACCGAGGATCGCGCGGGCGCGGTCGCCGATCGCCGGGATCGACAGCACGCTCTGGCGGTACGCGCTCGATGCGAGCAGGCCGACGAACCGGTGGCGCGAACCGTCGCCGGCGCGAACGCTGACACATGTGCGCCGGGACGCCCGGTGGATGCTCGACACGGCGTCGCTGCGCGACACGACCACCGGGGTGTCGTCGCTGATCTCGACCGGCACCGCCGGCGGGTCGATCGGGTGTGGCCGGCGCAGCTGCCCGAGCTCGGTCCCGGGTCGGACGACGAGATCGCCGTCGTCCGTGCGGTCGTAGGTCGCCGCTCCGAGGAAGACGAAGTGCCCCGCGGCGAGCCACTCGAGCAGGACGTCCTCGTCGGCGAGTCCGGCCATCCGCTCGCGCATCGCCGGGAAGTCGGCGACGACGCCGTGGACCTCGTCGACGACGTCGTGCACCTCGGCGGCCAGCTCGGCGGCGAGATCGGGGGCGCAGCGATCGATCTCGATCTGGGTCCAGGCCTCGGTGCGGCCCTCCATGTCGCAGGCGACGAGCGTGCCGTCGTCGTCGCGGCGAACGTCGAGCATCGGGTGCACGAGCAGGTGGGTGCGCAGGTCGCGGCGGTCGAGCACCATCCGGACGGTGTCGACCAGGAACGGCGCGTCGTCGGTGACGACGAGCAGGACCGATCGTGCCGAGTGCCAGCCGTCGATATCGCGATCGGGCGAGAGCACCTTCACCCGGGTGTCACCCCACGGACGCACGCGACCCAGCGCGAGGTGGGCGACGGCCACCGCGTAGAGATCGTCGAGTCGACGATCGTCGAGGTCGGCCCCGGGCAGCTCGCGGTAGTAGCGGGTGAGGAACTCGGCGAGCACCGGGTCGTCGGGGAGGCGCTCACGTGCAAGGGCGACCAGCCGGTCGGTGATCTGTCCGGACATGTGCCCCTTTCTCACCGTTGCTGTCCCCCGGATCCTGTCCCCCGGCGTCAGCCGGGCGGGCCCGACACCCCGATGTGCCGACCGGCGTGCCCGATGACCGATACTAGGTGAGTGATCACCGACCTGCTCGCACCTCGGGCCGTCGCCGATGCACACGGCGTCTACCACGAACTCCGCGAGCACGCACCGATCACGTGGCTGCCGGAGCACCACGCCTGGTTCGTCGCCCGCTACGACGGCGTGCACGCCGCGTTCCGCGATCTCCGGCTCTCGTCGGACCGGCTCACCCCCCTCGAGGCGCGCCTCGATCCCGACGCCAGGGCGATCCTCGCCGACACGTTCGACCTCCTGCGGGGCTGGATGGTGTTCCACGACCCGCCCCACCACGAACGGCTCCGCGGCCCGGTCCGGCGGGCGTTCACCCCGAGAGCGGTCGAGGCACTGCGGCCGCACGTCGTCGAGGTCGTCGACGAGTGCCTCGACGACATGGCCGCCGACATCGCCGAGCACGGCCGGACCGACCTGATCACCCGGCTCGCCTTCCCGCTCCCGGCGATCGTGATCGCCGAGCTGCTGGGGGTCCCGGTAGCGGATCGAGACGAGTTCAAGACGTGGAGCACGCAGCTCGCCGCGATCGTGTTCGGCACGAGTGACCGGTCGTCGCAGGCCGAGCGGGCGGCGGCGGGCACCGCCAGGTTCGCCGAGTACTTCACCGGTCTCATCGAGCACTACGAGCGTCACCCGGCCGACAACCTGATCTCGGCGCTCATCGCCGCGCGCGACACCGCCGAGCCACCGCTGAGCGCGACCGAGCTCGTCGGAGCGTGCACGCTGCTGCTGTTCGGCGGGCACGAGACCACGACCAACCTGATCGGCAACGCGACCCGGGCGCTCGTCGAGCACCCCGACCAGCTGCGATGGCTCGGCGCGAACCCCGACGCCATCGGCGGAGCGGTCGAGGAGCTGCACCGCTTCGACGGGACGACGAAGCTGATGGTCCGGATCGTCGGCGAGGGTCACGAGCGCGAAGGTGTCGAGTTCGAGCCCGGCCAGACGGTGTTCCTCGGCACCGCGTCCGCCAACCGGGACCCGCGAGCGTTCGACCGGCCCGACGAGCTGCACCTCGACCGCCCCGACGCGCACAAGCACCTCGGCTTCGGGTACGGCCTGCACTTCTGCCTCGGCGCGCCGCTCGCCCGCCTGGAGACCCAGATCGCGATCGGTCGACTCGTGGGCCGCTTCGCCGACCTGGAGCTCGCGGCCGGTCCCGACGAGCTGCGCTACGGCGCGACCATCCTCGGGCGCGCGCTCGACGAGCTCCCCGTGACGTCGGCCGGTGCCGGCGCGTCACCCGGATAGCGTCAGCGTCGTGGCGAACCGCGAACCGCATCCCGGCCATCGATCCGTCTCCGGCGGCAAGGCGCGCGCCGCGGTGTTCGGCGCCAACGACGGCCTGGTCTCGAACGTCTCGCTGATCCTCGGCTTCGCCGCGACCGGCGTGGGCACCTCCGTCGTCCAACTCGCCGGGATCGCCGGCGCGGTCGCCGGCGGCATCTCCATGGCCGCCGGGGAGTGGGTCAGCGTGTCCGCGCAGAACGACCTCGTCCATCGTGAGGTCGAGGTCGAGCGGCGCGAGCTGCGACACAACCCCGAGACCGAGACGGCGGAGCTCGCCGAGGTGTACGTCGAGCAGGGCATGTCGCCCGAGCAGGCCCGGGCGGCGGCCGCTGCCGTCATGGAGCAGCCCGACGTGGCGCTGACGGTGCACACCCGCCACGAGCTGGGCGTCGATCCCGAGGAGCTGCCGTCACCGTGGTGGGCGGCCGGACTGTCACTGATCTGCTTCCTGTTCGGCGCCGTGCTGCCGATCGTCCCGTGGTTCGTCACCTCCGGTGGCGCGGCGGCGATCGCGTCGGTGTCGATCGGCGTCGCTGCGGCGGCGATCGTCGGTGCGCTCGTCGGGCGCTTCGCCGAGCTGCCGCTGCCGCGCTCGATCGGCCGTCAGGTCGGCATCGTGCTCGGCGCCTGCGCGGTCACGTTCCTCATCGGCCA
>SKSP01000402.1 GCA_007122945.1 Ilumatobacteraceae bacterium
CGTCGACCCGGTGCTCGTCGACCCGGTGCCCAGCGGGACGAGGTAGAGGTCCTCGGCGAGGTCGGTGTCCCACGTGTCGTGGCGGGCGGCGGCGGTCACGACGGCGCTCGAGTCGGGGAGCCAGGCCACCCCGTGGTGCTGGTGCTCCCCCGGCGTGAGGTCGCGGGGCCGCCCGGTCCCGTCGGCGGGGACCACGTGCACGTGGCTCGGGCGGTCGACGATCCACCCCTCGTCGTCGAGACGGGTGAAGAACCGCTCGATCTTCCGCGGTGACTGCCATCGGACGTCCTTGGCGGCGTACCGCTCGTCGCGCACCCGGGTCGTGAAGCCGAGGTGTCGGCCGTCCGGCGACCACGCCAGGTCGTCGATCTCCTCGGGCAGCTGGCACACGGTGCGGACCTCGCCCGGACCGTCGACGGGCAGTACGTGCAGCGACGACTCCCGTTCGGCCTCGCCGCGGCGCGAGGTGAACGCGAGGGATCGCCCGTCCGGAGCCCAGACCGGGCTGCCGTCGTGCGGGCCGGCGGTGACCGGCCGGTCGTCCAGCCAGATCCGGCGGACCGTCTCGTTCCGGTCGAGATCGACGGTCGCCACGACGAACGCGACGCGTTCACCGTCGGGTGAAGGCGTCGGATCGCTCGTCTCGACCCGACCGTCGATGAGGCCGGCCGCGAGGGTGCGATGATCCATCGGGGCGACGCTACTCCAGCCCGTCGCCGGCTTCGCCGCGTGGGGCGGTCGGCTCGCCACCCGGCGATGCCTACTCGGCGATGCCTACTCGTCGATGCCGACTCGGCGATGCCGACTCGGCGATGCCTACTCGTCGATGCCGACCGGTGCGCCGTCGACGATCTGGTCGAGGTACTCGCTCATGCCGTAGCCGGTGCGCCCGGAGTACGGCCCGGAGTGGACCTCCCAGCGCGTCATCGCCTCGGAGATGCGCGTCATCAGCCACTCACCGTCGGGCGACCGGCGCCGGTTGCGCAACGGGATCAGGTCGAGCACCTCGCCGGTCACCCGCCACTCCCGGTCCGAGCGGCTCGAACGCAACGTGAACTCGACCCGCTCGTGGAGGTGGTCGTCGCCGTGGGTGACGGTCGAGACCTCCACGTCGTCGCACAGGTGCATCACGCCGTCCTCCCACACGAACCCGCCGCGGGACCCGGGGCCGTCGCGACGGGCCACGCGGCTCGCCATGAAGCCGAAGTCGCGGTCGACGTTGCCGGTGAGCCACCGGTAGTACCACGGGGCCTGCCAGTAGCGCGGGCCCCAGGAGTGGTCGCGCAGCCCGAACCCGTCGATCTCCCAGGTCTCGTCGCCGACGCGGATCGTGCCGCGACCCTCGACGAGCTGCTCGTAGTGGCCCTTGGCGAACTCCTCGCCGGGGTTCTCGTGAGGGCGGTCGGGTTCGCCACCGAACATGCTCCTGCGGCCCTGGCCGCCGAACGTCAGGTGCACCTCGGCCTCGGCGTACGGGTTCTCGGCGAACGCCCGCTTCGGGTCGGCCATCTGCCCGGGTTCGTCGAGGACGACGAGCTTCCCGGCGAAGTCGATCGTCAGCTCCTCGAACGGACGCACCATCGTCCAGGTCAGCCCACCGGCGTCGAGCGCGTCGTTGTCGGAGATCTCCGGACGCCTGAACATGAACGCCACCCGTCCGCCCGGGAGGTACAGGCACACCGTCATCTCGGCGTAGCCCTCGTTGGCGCGGTTCCCCATCCGGAACCACCCGCCGACCTCGTGACGGGGGTCGAAGCAGTTCACGTACATGCTCTCGTTGAAGTTCGGCTCGGGACCGAGCTCGTGCATGTACTCGTCGGATTCCTCCAGGCGCACTCCCATGTGGAGCAACCTACGGGTCGGGGCGGTCCCACAACGAGAGCTGCTCCCACGTCACGGCGACGTCGCTGACGACGGCCCAGCGGAGCTTGCCGCGCGGCCCCGGACGCTGGACCTGGAGCCGCTCGGGCCGCAGCGAACGGGCGTTGCCGTCCGGGTCGCGCAGCGTGATGCTCCCGTCGGCGCCGATACCCGCCACGGTCCCCGTCACCCACCGGCCGCGTTCGGTCCGGCGGAACCGGATCGGTTCACCGGCATGGAGGCCGAGGCGGGAGAGCAGGCGCGGGTCGGTCACGGGTCGGTCACGGGTGGCGCGCGCCGGTGTCGTCCGCCATCGTGGTGCTCGCTCAGCCGGCCTCGGTCACCCGGCGTTGGAGCTTGCGCATCCCGGCCAGCCAACGCTCCGGCTCGCTGCCCTTGAGCCGGAGGTAATCGCCCACCTCGGGGTGCGGGAACACGAAGAACCGCTCGTCGTCGATCGCCTCGACGACGACGTCGGCGACGTCGGCCGGCTCGAGCACGGCACCGGCGAGGCGGACGACGTTGGCGCTGGTGCCACCGCCGAGCTCGTCGCCATCTTCCAACATCCGGGTGTTGACCCCCTGCGGGCACAGGCAGCTGACCTTGAGGCCCTGGTCGGCGTACGTGATGGAGATCCACTCGGCGAACGCCACGGCCGCATGTTTGGTCACGCTGTACGGCGCCGAGCCGATCTGGGTGAGCACGCCCGCCGCCGATGCCGTGGAGCAGAAGTAACCCTCGCCGCGGGCGAGCCATCCGGGCAGGAGGTGCTTGGCCGCCCAGCGGTGGGCGTGCACGTTCACCGCGAACGACGCGTCCCAGACCTCCTCGGAGCTCATCGGGTCGCCAGCGAAGCCGACGCCGGCGTTGGCGAAGAACAGGTCGATTGGCCCGAACGCCGCCTCGGCCGCCTCGATGAGGGCCACGTTGCCCGCCTCTGTACCGACGTCCGCGATCACCTCGACGGCGCCCTTCAGGCCGTCTGCGGCCTCGGCGACGCCGTCGCGGTCGGCCAGCACGACGTTGGCACCGGCCGCATGGAACCGTCGGGCGAGCGCCGCACCGATCCCCCGTGCGGCTCCGGTGACGACCACGTTCTTCTCGGCGAGTTGCATGTTCTCATCGTAGGTGCGCGCGCGATCACCGAAAGGTCGATACCGTGTCGAGGGATGACGGAACAGCAGGTTTCCCTCCAGGAACAACGTGAGAGCGACGCGGTGATCAGCGATGCCCTCGGCGTGATCGACGAGGCCCTCGCCCAGATGCTCCAGCGTGAGCTGGTGTCGTCCGGAGAGGTCGCCGATCTCCTGCTCGACGTCCGCACGTTGCTCACCACGAACGCCGCTCCGGCTCCGGCCGCGACCGTCGACGTCTGAGTTCGGCGCGGACCCGAGTGTCCGCCGACGCGCCCCATCCCCCGTCAGCGTCGATCGAGGCGGTCCGGGGCTGACCGCCCGGCAGGTGGTGGTTCAGGATGCGAGCAGGTCACTGACGGAGCGCTGCAGGGCCGAGGCCAGCCGAGCCGGCTCGGTGACCGCCGCGGTGTCGATGTTCATGCACATGTCGAGGCTGCCCAGGTACGACAGCAACGTCAGGTTGAACGCCACGCCGGCCAGCGGTCCGACCGGGTAGTTCTCCAACAGCTTCGCCCCGGCCACGTACATCGGGATCGGAGAGCCCTTCACGTTCGAGGTCGCGAAGTCGACCGTCTGGGCCTGCTGGCGCGCGAGGCGGGTCACGAGTGAGGTCGGCAGGGTCGAGGCGAGCGTCGCCAGCGTGTCGAGTCCTGCCGCCGCACTGTGCTCGCGAGCGGCATCGGCGGCCTCCTGGATCGCGGCGAACCGCTCTGCAACGGGCATGTCGCCGGCCGGTACGAGCAGTCGGACCAACGAGAACGCGTTGCCGCCGGACGCCTCGGTGCGGGTGCTGATCGCCATCGACGCCCGCAGCGTCTCGACCGGTTCGCCCAGCTCGCGGTGATAGCGCGAGGCCGCGTCGGTGGCGATGGTCAGGAACGCCGTGTTGAGCGTCCCGCCGAGCCGCTTGGCCGCCACCTTGGTCTCCTGGAACGGTGCCCGGGCGGTCTCGAGGCGTCGCCGGAGCGAACGGTGCGTCCACAGTGGCGAGCGGGCCTGCTCGGTGTCGGCGAGCTGGTCGAGGATGCCGCGCAAGGTGGTGGCGGCGGCGGTGCTCGCGTCGGGGAGCCGGGTCGGGTCGGCGAGCAGCTCGCGCACCTGGCGCGCGACCCCGATCGGGAGCCGCAGGCTGCCGGCGATGAGGTCGCGAGCCGTCTCCAGGCTGCTCGGGTCGCCCGCCGTGGCCGGGCCGGCGTCGTCGGCGGGATCGGCCGGGGCGGTCTCGATCGGTGACGGCTCGGGCGCGTCCGGCTCGAAGTCGAGGAACTCGAGCGACAGCTGGACCCCGCGCTCGCCGTCGGTGATCGTGTGATGGAGCTTCTCGATCAGGCCCGCCTTCCCACCCCGGAGCCCCTCGACGACGACGAACTGCCACAGCGGACGGGTGCGGTCGAACGGGTCGGCGACGATCAACGTGGCGAGGTCGAGTAGTTGGCGCAGCGAGCCGGGCTTGGGGAGTGCGATGCGGCGCAGGTGCAGGTCGAGATCGAAGTCGGGATCGTCGACCCAGACCGGGGGCGACAGGTTCGCGGGCGCGGACATCACCCGCTGTCGGAGCCTCGGGATCGCCGCGGTGGCGCGCTCCATCCGGCGTTGCAGTCGCTCGAAGTCGGGTGGGCGGTCGAGGACCGTGACGTTGGCGAACGTCGAGGAGAGGTGCGGGTCCTTCTCGAGCCGCCACATCAGGCCCTCGGCGTCGGTCATCCGGCGGTCGAAGTACAGCTCGGGCACGGACCGAACGTACACCAGACGTACTCCAGGGTCACCGGAGACCGCCCGCCGGTCCGGGGGCGGTCCGACGCGCAGCGGAACGGGCCGGCGTGGTCGTCAGCGCGGGATGCTGGTGTGCTTGAACTCGTTGAGGAGCGGCCAGTCGAGCTGGTCGAGGATGCGCTCGACGGTGGCCCGGCCGAGGTCGCCGTCGGCGCCGGCGGGCTCGAGGAGCCGGACGAACACGGCGGCGTCGCCGACGACGAACGTCGGGACCCCCCAGACGTCGTGGGTGGCGACGCCGCCCTCGTGCTCCTTCTCGATCGTGGCGAGCGGGCGGCCTGCGTCGACCTCGCGCCACACGGCGTCGGTGTCGGCGCCGGCGTCGGCCAGCACCTCGGTCAGCGCCGATCGGTCGCGGAGGCTCCCGGCGGCGACGTGACGATGCTCGAACAGCGCGTGGTGGACGTCGAGGAACCGGTCGGCCTGGGTGTCGCGCACCGCGATCGCGGCCTGCATGGCGAGGATGCCCGAGTCCTGCTCCGGCCGATCCCACACCGTCGGGTGTCCCGCTTCGACGTGGGCCTGCCCGAGCGAGAACGGCAGGAACGTCACGTCCCACGCGGCTCCGGCGCGCAGGCCGGCGACGACGTGGTCGTGGGCGATCCGCGCGTACGGGCAGCGGTAGTCGAACGTGACGGCGAAGGAGCGGGGGGTCATGGTTGGTGGAACGCTGCTCGGAACCCGGGCATTCCCCGGCCCGGCGGGCCGCTGCGGCGGACGTCAGCCGCGGTCGATGCCGCACCGGTCGGCGAGCCGCAGCGCCACCACGCCCATCGCGACGCCGACCGCTGCGCCGGCGACGACATCGGAGACGTGATGGATGCGCACGTGGGCCCGGCTCGTGCCGACCACGACCGCCACCCCCCACCACAGCGGGGCCCGGCGTCGATCCCATCCCGTGAGGACGGTCGCGTTGAACGCCGCCGCGCTGGCGTGCCCCGACGGGAACGACGAGGTGCGCGGCCGCCGGACCGGTGTGCGCGGGTCGCCGCTGACCGTCGGGCGGTCGCGTCGGAACAGCCGCTTCACCCCCTGGTTGACCACGAGGCTCTCGAGCCCGAGGCCGACGGCGAGCGCGACCACCTGGTCCGGCCGGCGAGCGGCGATGCCGCGCCCCACGTTCAGGACGTGCCAGACCGCGCTGAAGTCGCCGATCTCGCTGGCGGTGCGGAACACCGCGTCGGGCACCGGTCGGCCGCGGACCCGTTCGAGGACGGCATCGGCACGGGCATCGAACCGGTCGACCATCGGCCCGAACCGGGACCGACCCGACGTGCCCACACCCGGGGTCACACCCGAACCAGTCCGGCGGCCGTGCCGTCCGTGCCGTCCGTGTCGGCCGTGCCGTCGGTGCTGGTCGAGCCGGTCGAGCCGGTCGTGCCGGTCGTGCCGGTCGTGACGGTCGTGCCGGCCGTGACACCGGCCTCGGCGGCGGCGCGGTCGGGGTCGCCGCCGAACTCGGGGCACCAGCGCTGGAACGCGCACGAGCGGCACAACGCGCTCTGACGCGGCCGGAACTCGCCGTTCGTGCACGCCCGCTCGACCGCGTGCCACACGGCGCGGGTCCGGGTGGTGAGGAAGCGCACCGACTGCGCCGACGGCGTGGCGGTGATGGTCTCGCCCGACTTCAGGTACATCAGCCGGACCGCGCTCGGCCGCTGCCCGAAGACCTGATCGCACAAGAACGCGTAGAAGTGCACGCCGCCCAGGCTCTTCTGCTCGAAGTTCGCGGACGGGGCGCGACCGGTCTTGTAGTCGGTGACGACGAGACCGCCGTGCTCGTCGAGCTCGAGCCGGTCGATCACGCCGCGCAGGGTCAGGCCGTCCACGGCCGCCTCCAGCCGGAGCTCGAGCCCGATCTCGCGCACCGTGGACGGGTCCTCCATGCGCAGGTAGTTCGCCGTCAGCTCCCGACACTCGGCCTCGAACTGCTGCATGCCGGCGCCGTCGAGGCCCAGATCGACGAGGTCGGGCAGTGCCCGGTACTCGTCGAGTGCCGTCTCGAGCGCCGCCTCGAGCCGGTCGGGGGTGCGTTCCGCGGGCGGCGAGACGAACAGCAGCTCGAGCGCGCGGTGCACGAGCGAGCCCCGGGTGGTCGCCACGCTGGGGGGCTCGGGCAGCTTCTCGATGCTGGAGAAGCGGAACGCGAGCGGGCAGTTCGTGAACGCGTCGACCCGCGAGGGTGAGAGGCTCGTGGGGACCGGGAACATGCCAGCGATGGTACGCGAGGGGTGCGCGCCGCACCCGTCCACACCTGCTCAGATGTGGGGCCGTGAGCGGTCCCGACGTCGATCCCCGCTTGCCGAACGGGCGGATCGCGCTCCTCGGTCTCCTCACCATCGTCGCCTACGGCTCGTGGTTCTACGGGTTCGGTGTGCTGATCGACGACATCGACGCCGATCTGCCCGGCGGGCTCGCCCCGCTCACCGCCGGCTACGCCATCGCCCAGGTCCTCACCGGAATCCTCGGCGTCGGCGCCGGGCGGCTGCTCGACCGCTCGGGGGCGAGGCTGCCCTTCACCGTCGGCGCCCTGACCGGCCCGACACTGATGTTCGCCTCCACCTTCTCCGCCGACCCGTGGTTGTTCGCGGTGTTGTTCGGCGCGGGTGGCGGTGCCGTCGGCTCGACCGCGTTCTACCACATCACCCAGACCGTCTCGGCCCGCATCGCCGCCGGTGTGGAGGCGCGCGCGATCGCCCGGCTCACGATCTGGGGCGCGTTCGCGTCGCCCGTGCTCATCCCGGTCACCGAGGTGCTGCGGGCGAGCGTGGGGTGGCGCGACACCGTCCGGATCGGTGCCACCGCAGTGGCCGTCGTGCTGGTCGTGGCGGCGGTGTGGGTCGACCCGCACGGCCGCACGGCGTCGGGCGCCCCGTCGACGAGCCCGTGGGTCGCCGTCCGCCTCGCGGCCACCCAGCCTCGGATCCGCCGTCTGGCCCTGTCGACGCTCGCCGGGTCGTTCGGCATGTCCGTCCTGGTCGTCCTACAGGTGCCGGCGATGGTCGCCGGGGGTATCGAGCGGTCCACGGCGGCCGGGCTCGCGGGGGCGCGCGGCTTGGCCCAGCTGCTCGGTCGTCTCCCGCTCGGGTTCGCGTTGCGGCGCTGGTCGGCGCGCTCGACGCTGCGGGTGGCCAACGTCGCGGTGGGTTGCGGGGCGCTGCTGCTGGCGATCAGCACGAATCTGGTCACCGGTGCGCTGTTCGCCCTGGTGGCCGGCGCCGGCATCGGTGCGGTCTCGCCGCTCAACGGGATCTACGGGCGGGAGGTGTTGCCACCCGACGACCTGGGGACCCTGATGGGAGCGCTCCACCTCCTGTTCGGGTTCGCCGCCGGTCTCGGGCCGGTCGTGGCGGGTGTCCTCGCCGACGCGACCGATCGGACGTGGACCGGGCTGGTGGTGGCCGCGTTGGCCGGCTTCGTCGCCGCAGGCCTGCTGACGGGCGACCGTACGGCACCCGATGGGCCGAACGTCAAGGCCTGACGAGGCGGTCGACCGCCTCGGTGATCAGCGCGGCGACCTCCTCGGGATGCGTCATCGGTCCGAAGTGGTCGAGGTGGTCGAACCGGTGGAACTCCCCGTGGGGGAACTCGTCGGCGATCAGCGCCGCGATCGCCGCGGGTGCCTGTTCGTCGACCGCGCCGGCCACGACGACGACGGGGATGGTGATGTCGGGCAGGACGCTCCAGGTGGGATGACCGCCGCTCTGTTCGAAGGTGCGTGCCTCGTGCTCGGGATCGCAGCGCAGCGTCACGCCGCCGGTCTCGGGGTCGGGGCGCATGCCGTGCTCGACGTACGCACGCAGGGCGGCCGGTGTGAACGACCCGAGCGGCGGCTTGGCGGCGTAGTTCTCGATCGCGGCCTCGATCGAATCGAAGGTGCGCCGCCGGCGGCGGGCTCCGGTGGCCAAGGGCGACTCGAGCGACGGCGTGTCCGGGCCGGGTGGCGGGAACACGATCGGCTCGAACGCGACGATGAGGTCGAACAGGTCGGGATCGCGGTGAGCGGCCATGAAGAGGCCCGCACCTCCCATCGAGTGGCCGAACCCGATCAGCCCGCCGTCGGGCGCCACGTGACGGGCGGCCGCGAGGGCGTCGTCGCCGTAACGCCCCCAGTCGACCGACCAGTCGGGGGGGCGCTCGGTGATCCCGTGACCGCGGTAGTCGAGGGCGGAGCAGTGGAATCGGTCGGCGAGCGCATGGGCGACCGGTTCGTAGCATCGGCCGTGGAAGCCGGTGGCATGGGAGAACAGGAGCGGCCGACCCGACCCCCCGAGATCGTGGACCGCCACCTCGACGCCGTCGCTGGACGGCACGAACATCGTCTCGACCTCCATGGGCTCATCCTCGTCCGCCACCCACCCGCCCGACGAATCAGCCCGTCC
>SKSP01000351.1 GCA_007122945.1 Ilumatobacteraceae bacterium
GGCGTACGATCGCCGACCAGCGTTCGTGTTGCCGACACCGGGGAGGGGACCGGAGATGTTGGACGTCGTACGACGGATCCGCGCCGGAGTCACGCGCGATGAGGAGCAGCGGCTCGAAACGGAGCTCCAGTCGCTCCGGACCGAGCTCGACCACGTGCGGACCGACGGCGCGGACCCGTGGCAGGCGGCCGGCCGGGCCGTGCTCGACCACGCCGAGCGGTGCCTGCAGGACGCCCAGGTCGACTCGGCGTGGGCGGCGCTCAAGGCGGCCGAGCGGATGCTGCTCCACACGTTCGACGCCGAGCAGCTCGGCGCCGAAGCCGACGCCGCACGGGTGGAGGGGGAGGCGAAGCTCACCGGGTGGCGACGTGACGCCGTCACCCAGCTGCTCGGCCAGCGCGACGACGACGGTGTGATCACCCCGGTGGCCGTCGCCGACGTCGTCAAGGCGAGGGAGACCATCGACGAGCACGCGGACAACGTCTTTCGCAAGCTCCGGTTCCTCCGGCGGGCGGTGCTGCGGACCTCGATCCTGCTCGCCCTCGTGCTCGGTCTCCTGGGAGTGGTGATGGCACTCGGGTGGATCCCGGACGGCGCCCTGCCGGACAACTCACCCCTCAGCAGCTGGCGCCTGCTCCTCGTCGTCATGGTCCTCGGTGCCCTCGGGGCGCTGCTCAGCTCTGCGATCGAGCTGCGCGACGCCGATCGCAAGATCAGCGTCCCCGACCTCCGGATCAACGACACCTTGATGTGGATGCGCCCGGTCGTCGGCGCGGCCGGCGCCGTCATCGTGATCGTCGTGCTCCAGTCGGGACTCGACGGAGCCGTCACGGTGACCGACGTCGGCATCCTGCCCGTGGCCATCGCCGCCGGTTTCACCGAACGCCTGGTGACCAAGACCGTGAACGATGCAGCCGCGGCCGTGAGCAAGTAGGGCGCGGTAGGCGGGCCGGGGGCCCGCCCGTCGACGGCGTGAGCGGCCCGCTGGTCTAGGGTCGGCGGCCATGGGCGGGACGGGGATCGTCGTCGCGGAGGACAGTCTGCTGATCCGCGAGGGGTTGCGGACACTGTTCGACCAGGACCCCGACGTCGAGTTGCTCGCCGCGGTCGGCTCGCTGCCGGAGCTGTTCGACGCGGTCGAGGCCCACGACCCGGCGGTGGTCGTGACCGACATCCGGATGCCCCCGACCGGTTACGACGAGGGGGTGCGCGCCGCCGAGGAGCTGGCCCGGACTCGGCCGGGTGTCGGAGTGGTCGTGCTGTCGCAGTTCCTCGAGCCGGAGTTCGCACTGCGGGTCTTCGACGGGGGTGCGAGCGGCCGGGCCTACCTCCTGAAGGAGCGGGTGGGCGATCTCGAGCAGATCCACCGGGCGATCGCTGCGGTGGCGGACGGCGAGACCGTGCTCGACCCCTCGGTCGTCGATGCCTTGATCGAGGGTCGGCGCCGGAAGGCCTCCTCGGTGCTCGACCGCCTGACGCCCCGCGAGCACGAGGTCCTCGGGCTGATGGCGGGCGGGAGCTCGAACGCGGCGATCGCCACCGAGCTCGTGCTGTCCGAGCGCGCGGTCGAGAAGCACATCTCGGCGATCCTGCAGAAGCTCGACCTGGCGGCGGACGACGGTGACGTCCATCGGCGGGTCCGGGCGGTCCTCGTCTATCTGTCCGAGACCAGCGGCTGAACGGGGACCCGCCCGAGTACGGTGGTCCCGACACCGACCGACGAGTCGATGTCCACCTCGCCGCCGAGCGAGGTGAGGCGATCCGCCATGTTGGTCAACCCGGTACCGTCGGCGGTGCTCCCGGGGTCGAAGCCGACGCCGTCGTCGCTCACCCGGAAGTCGAGCTCGCCGTCGCCGTTCCGCAACTCGACGTGGACGCGGGACGCGTGGCCGTGCTTGGCGGCGTTCTGGATCGCCTCGAGGCACGAGAAGTAGACGGCGGCCTCGACGGCCGGCTCGTACCGGTGCACGGTGTCATCGTCCACCTCCAGCTCGAGGGTGAGCGTTCGGGCCTCCGACCGCAGGGCGGCCGCGATGCCGGCGCCCTCGAGCACCGATGGCCGGAGGCCGTGGCCGAGATCGCGCAGCGACCGCACCGCCTCGTCGACGTCGTCGCCCATCGACCGGATCAACGCGGCGAGCTCCGCGTCCTCGCGGCCGGCCGCTCGTCGCTCCGCGATGCCGAGCCGGATCTTCAGCGCGATCAGGCGGGCCTGGGCCCCGTCGTGGATGTCGCGTTCGAGCTCACGGCGAGCTTCGTCCTGGGCGTGGACCAGACGCTCGCCGGCGCGACGCAGGGCCCGGACCTGCTCCTGCAGATCGGCGGTGAGCCGGACGTTCCGCAGCACCACGCCGATCGTCGCGGCGACGTCGTTCACGAGGGATGCCGCTCCCGGTGCCAGATCGGTCGCCGATCGGGCGAACACCCGGATGCGACCGAGCGTCTCACCCTCGTGGGCGACCGGGACCGCCCAGACCGCGCGTTCGCGGTCGGCCGGGCCGTCGGTGGCGACGACCCGTTCGCCGCCCCGGACGGTGGCCACGATCTCGATCCGCTCGGCGCCGGTGCCGTGGAGCAGCAGCTCGGTGACCTCCTGCAACACGTCGTCCGACGACGAGGCCGAGCGCAACCGGTCGGCCATCTCCGAGAGCACCTGGTACGCATCGCGGTCGTGTCCGTACAGGAGCCGGTCGACCCACCGTCGGACCCGACGCCGCACGGGGTCGAACGCGACGGCGATGACGCCGACGGCGACGAGCGGGAGCAGCTCGCTGTCGCGGCCCCGTCCGATCAGGTGTCCGATGCCGACGACGATGGCCAGGTAGACCGCGGTGAACGTCACGGCCAGGATGGCGGCGACCACGGCGCGGCTGACGACGAGCTCGAGGTCGTGGAGCCGGTAGCGGGCGATCGCGAACGCGTATGCACCGATGAAGACGAACAACGCCGCCAGGACCGCCGGGATCCACACGGCCTGCCACGGCCAGAGTCCCACGGCGATCACGGCCAACGCACTCGCCGTGACGACGACGGGACGCATCCGGTGGCGGTCCTCGCCCTCGGCGCGCCGCCATCGGCCGATCAGCGCGCTCAGCGACAGTCCGACGGCGACCGCGAGCAGGACGCCGCCCGACACCAGGAGCGCGATCGTGGCTGGCGGAGCGCCGTCCATCTCGCTCATGACGATCAGCCGCCGGCCCCCCGGCCAGGTCAGCGACGAGTTCGCGACGGCCAGGAGGACGACCGATGCCGCGGCGATGTGGAGGGCGTACCGACGTCGGTCGGCGGGGAGTTCGCCGTCGGGGAAGAGCAACGGGAACGCGGTGATGAGCAGGACGACGATCGGGAGCCACAGCCAGGAGGTGGTCCAGGCCGCGATCGACGCGTCGAGCGGCAACTGCGCTGGGACGAACGCATCGAAACGCAGGCCTTCGTGAGCGACCCCAGCGGCCATCAGCCGGGCGTCGGTGAACGCGATCAGGGCGACGTGCACAGCGCTCATCGCGCCGATCGCGACCAGCAGCCATCCGCCCCGGTGGCCGGGCACCCGACGGATGACCAGGAGCCCGAGCCACAAGGAGATCACCGCCATGGGCCCGTTGTGGATCATCCAGTGCCCGTAGATCGCCTCGAGCGGTCGACCGCGGGCGATCATCGAGGCGAACGCTGCGACGACGAGCGCGGTCCCGACGGCGGCGAGGCCGAACAGGATCCGATGCGCCGGTGGACGCGCGGTCGTGTCGTCGGTCACGCCAGCAGTATGCAGCGTGGGCGAACCAGCGGAAAGGGGGTGGGCACCCGGCCGGGGGGTGGGGAGCCCGCACCCCGGGATGCCTGCCTCCCCACTGTTCGCCGGGCCTCGCTCGCCTCGATGCTGGTCACACGACGCCACATCGATGCACGAGGAGACCGACATGACCGTCCCGACCCCCGCCACGACCTCAGCGACCGCCACGGCGGCCTGTCGTCCGCCCACCCGCTGCCGAGCCGGTTCCCGGATGTTCCGGGCAGCGGTCGTCGGCGCCGTCGCGCTCGCCCTCACGGCGTGTGGCGACGACGACGACGGCGGCGCCGACGAACCCGGTGTGATCGTGGTCGACGCCGTCGACTTCGCCTTCGAGGATCTCCCCGCCAGCGTGCCCGCGGGCACCGAGATCACCCTCACCAACTCGGCGCCCGACGAGCTCCACGAGATCGTCGCCCTCCGGCTCCCCGACGACGAGGAGCGCTCGGGGGAGGAGCTGATGGCATTGTCGCCCGAGGAGATGGGAGCGCTGTTCGCCGGTGAGCCGGCGATGGTGATCCTCACGCCGCCGGGTGGCGACCAGATCGTGGCGGTCGGCGACGGCACCCTGTCCGAGCCCGGCCGCTACCTGCTGCTCTGCGCGATCCCGACGGGCGTCGATCCGGACGCGTACCTCGAGGCGGCGGCCGCGTCGGAGGGCGGTCCCCCGCAGATCGAGGGCGGGCCGCCGCACTTCGTCCACGGCATGTGGGCCGAGCTGGAGGTGACGTGATGAGCGCGCCGACCGTGCAGCGAGCCGACGAACCGGTCGGCCGGGCGACCTCGGCGAACAGCTGGGACCGTCTCCTGGTGATCTCCGCAGCCTTCGTGGCGATCGCCGACATCATCTTCTTCGCCCTCATCGCCGAGGTGATCCCGGCCCTCGCCGTGGGGGCGGTGCTCACGGCGGTCGGCATCGTCGTGCTGCGGGCCCGCCGACGGGTCGGTCTCGTCGTCCTCGGCTTGACGAGCGCGGTGATGCTCGCCGGTTCGGTGCCCTTCGCACTCGATCACCTCGGGCACCCCGAGTCGGGCATCGACTGGATGCACGCAGTGATCGGCGTCGCCGGTCGACTCCTCGTGATCGCCCTCGTCGTCGCGGCGTGGAGGGTCCGGACCGACGCTGCCGCACGACTGGTGGGTGCGATCGCCGTCGGTCTGCTGGGGATCACCGCGACCGTCGCCCTCGTCGCGACGGCCGTCACGAGTGGCGACGAGCGCCGGGCCGGCGACGTCGAGCTGGTGGTCGACGCGACCGCCTTCCCCGACCGGATCACGGTGTCGAGCGGCGACGTGCTGTTCGTCGACAACACCCACATCTTCCGGCACACGTTCACGGTCGAGGGCACCGACATCGACGTCGAGCTCCCCGCGCTGCAGGGCGTCCGCATCCCGATCGACCTGCCCGCCGGCACCTACGAGGTGATCTGTGACGTGCCCGGGCACGAGTCGATGACCTCGGTCCTCGTCGTGGAGTGACGCCGTGCTGCAGCGGATCGCGCTCTCCTGCTACCGGCGTCGACGGGCGGTCGTCGTCGCCTGGATCACCCTGGTGGTCGCACTGTCGGCCGTCGCGGCGTCGTTCGCCGGTGAGTGGCGCAACGACTACTCGCTGCCGGGGTCGGAGGCCCAGGCGGCGTCCCAGCTGCTGGAGGACGGTGGGTTCGACGGCCGCGGCAGCTCGTGGTCGGGGCAGATCGTCGTCGCCACCGACGACGTGACGGCCGACCCGGTCCGCTCCGGCATCACCGCGCTGGTCGACGACGTCCGGGCCGGTGTCGACGGCATCACCGTCGTGAGCCCGTTCGAGGCACCCGGGCAGATCGCCGCCGGTGGTGACGTGGCGGTCGTCTGGATCGAGTTCGGCGAGGTCTACGTCACCGAGGCGCAGGCGCTCGCCGCGGAGATCCGCGCGATCGGCGACGGCGGTGGGTACCTGCCGGGCGGGGTGCAGGTCGAGTACGGGGGTGAGCCGTTCTGGGAGATCGCCGAGTTCTCGTCGGAGGCGCTCGGACTGCTGGCGGCGATGATCATCTTGTTGCTGGCGTTCGGTTCGGTGCTGGCGATGGGCCTCCCGATCGCATCGGCCCTGTTCGGCATCGGCTGTGGCGTCGCGCTCGTCACGCTGATGGCGAACGTCGTCGACATCCCCGACTTCGCGACGGCGGCGGTCGCGATGATCGGCATCGGCGTCGGGATCGACTACGCGCTCATGATCGTCACTCGCTATCGGGAGGAGCTGTCGGTGGGGTTCGATCCCGAGAACGCCGTCGTCCGCTCGATGGACACCGCCGGCCGGGCCGTGTCGGTGGCGGGCGCCACCGTGGTCGTCTCGATGCTCGGTCTCTACGTGGTCGGTGTCGGTGCGTCCCGTTCGATGGCGGTGGCGATCATCGCCGGCGTGTTGATGGTCATGCTCGCGTCGCTCACGTTGCTGCCGGCGCTGCTCGGCTTCTGCGGGCGGAACATCGACCGTCTCCGCGTCCGGCGAGTGGCGATCGGTGCGGTCGGTGTCCAGTCGTGGTGGTACCGCTGGAGCCGGTTCGTGCAACGGCGGCCGGTGGCCGTCGGCATCGTGGGCGTGCTCGTCCTCGGCGTCCTGGCGGCACCGGTGGCGTCGATGCGGCTCGGGTTCGCGGACGCCGGCAACCGGCCGACCGACGACACGGCCCGGCGCGCCCACGACCTGATCGCGGCGGGCTTCGGCCCCGGTCACAACGGTCCGTTGTTCGTGGCCGTCGACCTCCCGGCGGCCGTCGGGGATGCCGAGCGAGTGCTCGACGACCTGGTCGCGGCGGTCGCCGCGGATCCCGGGGTGGCCGAGGTGCTCGACCCGATCGTCAACCCTGCGACCGGTGTCGCGCTCGTGCAGGTGACGCCGACGACCTCGTTCCAGGACGCAGCCACGAGTGACCTCGTCCATCGGATCCGTGACGACCTCGGGCCGGCGGCCGCCGATGCGTCGGGAGCCACGGTGCTCGTCGGCGGAGCCGCGGCCGCCGTGATCGACTTCAGCGAGGACCAGTCGCGCCGCCTCGTGGTGTTCATCGCCGCCGTGCTCGCCGTCGCCTTCGTGCTCCTGATGTTCGTCTACCGGAGCGTGCTCGTGCCGCTCAAGGCGGTCCTGTTGAACCTGCTGTCGATCGGCGCCGCCTACGGACTGATCGTCGCGGTGTTCCAGTGGGGTTGGGGCGCCGGGCTGCTCGGGATCGAGCCGGCGCCCGTCGAGGCCTGGGTGCCGATGATGATGTTCGCCATCGTGTTCGGCCTGTCGATGGACTACGAGGTGTTCCTGCTGTCGCGCATCCGGGAGCGCTACCTCTCGACCGGCGACAACTCCACGTCGGTGGCCGACGGCCTCGCGCGGACGGCTCGGTTGATCACGGCTGCCGCAGCGATCATGGTGTGCGTCTTCGGCGCCTTCGTGCTGTCGGCCGATCGAGCGCTCCAGCTGGTGGGCTTCGGCCTCGCCGTCGCGGTCCTGCTGGACGCGACGATCGTCAGGTTGCTGCTCGTCCCGGCGACGATGGAGTTGCTCGGCGACCGCAACTGGTGGTTCCCGGCCTGGCTCGCCCGCCGCCTCCCCACCCGCCCCGCACCCCCAGTTCCGTCTGCCCAGATCGGCGCGATCGCGCAGATCGGCGCGGACGGTTCGGAGCGGGAGGAGCGGGAGGAGGAGACGACGGACGTCGGCGCGCCGGTGTGACCGTCAGGACGGCGCCGACCGGCCGAGGCGGGCGGCAGTGAGCGCGAGGACGGGGAGCTCGAGGAGGGGGCCGATCACCAGCGCCACGATCACGAGCGGACGGTCGGGGAACGTCGCCGCGGCCACCGCCAGGGCGAGCGGCGAGTTGCGGGCCATCGTCGACATGGTGAGCGCCACTCGTTCGGGGTGCGCGGCTCCCAGCCGTCGAGCGGCCACTGCGGCGAGGCCGAACGCGACGGCGAAGAAGACCGTCACGGGGATCACGACCCGCACGACCGCCCCCGCCTCATCGGTCACCGTCGTGGCGTGGGCGGCGAAGATCCCGACGACGGCGACGCCGAGCAGCACCGGTGCGACGGGTTGCAGGCGGGCGACACCGAGTTCGAGCGCTGCGGTCCGCCCCGACCGATCGGCGAGCAGCCGGGCGACGGCCACCACGACCGCCGGCACACCGACCACGACGAGCACGTCGCGCACCAGATCGCCCAGCGGGACGCCGGCATCGGCCCCGCTCAGCACCGACACGTACACCGGTAGCAGCGCCAGCTGGACGACGAGGTTGACCGGGAGGAGCGCCGCGGCCAGCGGTACGTTCCCGCCGGCGATGCGGGTGAACACCAGGTACCAGTCGGTGCACGGCGTGACGAGCAGCATCACCAGCCCGATCCGCAGGTCCGGCTGATCGGCGAGGAGCGTGGCGCCGAGCACGAGCGCGGCGATCGGCGCCCAGCCGAAGTTGAGGACCAGGCTGGCCACGGCGATCCGTCGGTGCGGTCCGACCGCCGTCGCCCAGGCGGTCGGGCGCACACCGGCGAACGTGATCACGAGCAGGGCGATCAGCGCCGGGAGGACGACGCGTTCGGCCGCGTCGCCCGGATCGAACACGACACCGACCGCGAGCCCGACGACGACGGCGCCGAGGACGATCGCGACCTGCGTGCGCACGACGCGGCCGGACCGTCAGCGCAGCTCGTCGAGCGCCCGGCGGGTCGCGCCGACGTACCCGCCCCCGAACTTGATGGCGTGCACGGTGAGCGGCGCGAGCTGGTGGAGCGGGACGCGATCCTCCCAGCCGTCGGTGAGCGGGAACTCCTCGGCGTACGCGGCGAAGCACTCCCGGCCGTACCCGCCGAACAACCGCATCATCGCCAGGTCGAACTCGCGGTGCCCGCCGTGGGCGGCCGGGTCGATCAGCCAGCTCCGACCGGCCCGGTCGACGAGGCGGTTCCCGGCCCACAGGTCGCCGTGCAATCGGGCCGGGGGTTCGGCGGGGCCGCCGAGCTCGCCGAGGCGACCGGCCACGGCCTCGAGGTCGGCGATCGTGCCCTCCGGTAGCGCGCCCCCGTCGCGGGCGAGCCGGGCGAGCGGGAGGAGTCGCCGCGTGGCGAAGAACTCGACCCACGTGTCGCACGGGTCGTTCGGCAACGCCCGGCTCCCGGTCGTGCGCCGATCCTCGCGACCGAAGCACGGCGACCCCGCGCGGTGGAGCGCGGCGAGCGCCCGCCCGAGGTCGACCTCCGTCCGGTCGTTCGGGCGCCCTTCGCCGATCCACTCGAGCAGCAACGCCGGCGGGTCGTCGACGTCACCGCCGTCGGAGACGCCGAGCACCTCGGGCACGTCGA
>SKSP01000106.1 GCA_007122945.1 Ilumatobacteraceae bacterium
CCGGCGACCACCTCGACCGGTGGGGTCGCCGGATCGAAGCTGACACCGACCGGGTCGTGCCCGGCGGCGACACGTTCGACCTGCTCCTTGAACTGACGGCGGACCATCGAGACGCCCCGGTCGGAGCTGGCGAGGCGCTCCTCGGAGTGCAACGTCACCGGGCCCTGGCCGACCTGGGTCTCGTAGTCACCGGGGTAGCGCTGGTGCTCCTCGTCGGTGAGGTCGAACCAGGTGCGCCCACCGCCGTAGGTGGGCAACCCCTCCACGTCGGCCTCGTCGCGGACGCGCAGCATCGCGTACACCCTCGTGTGGGTCCGGTCGATCGGGACGGCCCACGAGAGGTTGTTGGTCGGTCCGGTCACCGACAGCGTCGGGGTCGGGATCACGCGGACGGTCGGGACGCGGACCTCGGTCACCCGGTGGAGTGTCGTACCGTCGGGGAGGCGGCGGTCCTGGGTCGCGGTGACGCCCCACTCGTGGCGCTGCCAGTCGATGTCGGGCCAGATCTCGAGGCGCGGGTCGAACTGCGGTCCGCTGATCGCGTTGTGGAGGATGAACACGTGGTACGGGTCCATCGCGTTCTCGTGCGTCTGGAACCAGTTGCACGGCGCGATCGGGGGCCCACCGAACGCGAAGTGGTCGACGACGACGACCTCCTCGTCGGGTTCGAGGTCCTCGAAGATCGCGTAGCGAGGGAAGACCGGCTGACGCTCGGCCGGGCCGAGGTAGGCGAAGATCAGGCCGTGGTACTCGACGACCGGGTACCACGGCTGACGGTAGGAGTCGCGGTTGCGGCCCCGGTCGGGCTCGCACGGCTGGTCGAGGCACTGCCCGTCCGCGGCGAACAGCCATCCGTGGTACGGGCAGCGGATGCCGTCGTCCTCGACCTTGCCGTAGACCAGGGTCGTCCCGCGGTGGCAGCAACGCGGCGTGAGCAGACCGGGGGTGCCGGAACGGTCGCGGTAGAGGACGAGGTCCTCGCCGAGAAGTCGAACCTCGCGTGGCAGCTCGGTCGCGTCCGACGAGCGCGCGACGGGATGCCAGTACCGGCGGAGCAGCTCACCCGCCGGGGTGCCGGCGTCGACCTCGACGAGGGCGGGGTCCGACGAACCGGCCGGGCGTCCGTACGCCCGGCCGGCCGTGTCGGTCATCGGATCCGTGTCGTCCGTCCCGGCTCAGAAGCCGATCGACGGGTCGAGGAACTCGTTCGTGAACATGTCGGCGACATCGTCGACCGTGACGTTCGCGCCCGCCGCGCGAATGGCGTCGATGGCCTCGGTGACGCGGTCGAGGTCCATCTCGCCCGCGATGCCGTTCGGGCCGTTGCCCTTGATCTCGAGCTCGATCATCGTGTCGACGGCGTACTGGGCGACGCCCATGTCGTAGACCCAGAAGTCGTCGAACTGCTCGACGGCGTCCACGATCAGCGCGTTCGTGCGGTCGGGATCGTCCAGGAACTCGACCGCCGCCTTCTGCACGATGGGCACGAACTCCTCGAGGCAGGGGCGCAGCGTCTCGAGGTCGTCGGGACGGACCGCGAGGGTCTGCGTGTAGGCGATGTAGCCGGCGTCGTGCAGGAGCTGGAACGCCGGCATGCGGCCGAACTCGGCGAACTCGTTCTCGTACAGGTACGGCTCGGCGGTGGCGAAGCCCTGCTGGGCGAGGTCACCCTCGGCGATGAATCGGGCCGGTGAACCGTCGTACGACGGGTCGACCTGGTCCTCGGACCAGATGCCCTCCGCGACGAACACCTCGGCGAAACCGCCGCCGGCGAACACGTTGATGATCACGCCTTGCTCGCCGAGGTCCTCGACCGTCTCGACGTCGGGATACACCTCGGGGTCCCACATGATGATCTGCGGGTTCTTCAGCAGCGGGGCGACCACCGACACGAGCGGCGCGTCGTCCCACGCCAGCGACTGGGCGTCGAGGCTGGAGTACGCGAGGTGGATGCTGTCGTCGGTGTACATCTGCTGGCGCGGCGCCGAGAAGCCGATGGCCGGTCCGCCGGTGCGGACCTCGACGTCGATCCCGGTCGGTTGCCCCTCTGTCCACAGCGGGCCGGTGACGGTCTTCTCGTTGACGTCGACCGTGTACGGCTCGCCGATGAGGTTGTACGTGGCGCCGTACTCCGACTCGGGGAACCAGTCGGTCTGGATCACCAGGGGGGAAGGACACACGTCGGACAGATCGACCGCCATCGCGTCGTCGGGCTCGTCGGCGTCGTCGGGCTCGTCCGCGTCGTCGGGCTCGTCGGCGTCGTCGGGCTCGTCCGCGTCGTCGGGCTCGTCGGTGTCGTCGGTGTCGTCGGTGTCGTCGGTGTCGTCGGTGTCGTCGGTGTCGTCGACGGGTGCCTCGGTCACCGGCGCGGCGTCGTCGTCGCCGCCGCAGGCCGCGGCGACGAGGCCGAGGGCGAGCGTCGCGGCGACGATACGGGTCGTGCGGGTACGTGTCATGTCTCCTCCAGGAGCGTTGTGGTGTTGAGAGCGGGGTCGGCGGGTCGGGCGGACGGGTCGGGGTGCATCATCGTCCACCGGAGCCGGGTTCGTGCCACTTGCCGATCACGAGGGTCTGCAGCAGGCCGAACGTCCAGAAGACGACCACACCGAGCGCCGAGGTCATGATGACCGCCGCCAGGAGTTCTTCGCCTTCGAGCCGGTTGGCGTAGCGGCGCAGCAGTTGGCCGATGCCGACCTCGCCGCGACCGAAGAAGAAGTCGCCCACGACGGCGCCGATCACCGACAATCCGGCGGAGATCCGCAGGCCGGCGAAGATCGCCGGCAGGGCGGCCGGGAACATCAGCTTGCGCAGCCGGGTCAGGCGATTCGCATGGTGGAGCGTGAACAGGTCGTGGGCCCCGCGTTCGGCGGATTGCAGTCCGAACAGGGTGTTCACGATGATCGGGAACAGGGCGATGATGACGCACACCACCACACGCGAGGTCTGTCCCGTGCCGAACCAGAACGAGATGAGGGGCACGATCGCCAGGATCGGGATCGCCTGGAGGGTGACCATGTACGGGAAGATCGCCCGCTCGGCCATCCGGGCCTGGCTCATGATGATGGCGAGGAACATGCCGATGGCGATGGCGATCGACAGTCCCATCAGCGCCACCTTGGTGCTGGACCACAGGCCCCCGAGGATCGTCGAGAACGCGTCCCAGTCCAAGAAGCCCTTGTCGATCACCTGGTGTGGCGGCCGTAGGAGGAATCGCCGGCGCTCCTCGAGGATCCCGTAGGAGATGAAGTACCAGAACGCGAGGATGCCGACGCCGAGCACGAACGGGGGGAGCGCCACGGCCGCGACGCGGCGCCACGCCGGGGGCGGCGGGGCCGGCGCCGGGGCCTCGTGGACGAGCTCGGGGTCGTCTGCGGCTCCGAGGTCGGCGCCGTCGCCGGTCGTGCGCCGGTCGTCGGTCAGACTCATGTGTGGCCACCTCGCAGGGCGTGGGACACCTCGCCGCTCAGCTTCGCGAACTCGGGCTCGAAGCGCAGGTCGGGGGTGCGGGGGTAGTCGAACGGGATCTCGAACTCGGCGACCAGGACGCCGGGTCGAGCCGACATCACGAGCACGCGCGTGCTCAAGAAGACCGCCTCGCTGATCGAGTGGGTGATGAACAGCCCGGCGAAGCCTTCCGCCTGGAACAGGCGCTGCGTCTCTTCGTTGAGGTGCTCACGGGTGATCTCGTCGACCGCGCCGAACGGTTCGTCGAAGAGGAAGACCGGTGGGCTCAAGGTCAGCGTGCGGGCCAGCGAGCAGCGCATCCTCATGCCGCCGGACAGCGATTTCGGGTAGTGGTTCTCGAAGCCCTCGAGGCCCACCATCTGGATGGCGTCCGCGGCGAGCCGGTGCCGCTCCTTCGCCGGCAGTCCGTGCAGTTCGGCGAGCAGTTCGACGTTGCGCCGCACCGTGCGCCAGGGCAGCAACGTGGCGTCCTGGAACACGTACCCGAGCCGATCACGGTCGACGACGACCGCACCGCTCGTCGGGTCGAGCAGGCCGGACGCGATCTTGAGCAACGTCGACTTGCCGCAGCCCGACGGGCCGACGACGGTGACGAACTCACCTCTGTCGACGGTGAACGAGACGCTGCGAATCGCTTCGGTCCCGTCGGGGAACACCATCCCGATGCGATCGAACGCCAACGAGCCGGTGGTGGTCGTGGTCAAGGAGTCTCCCCACTCTCGAGCTCTGCTCTTGATCTCTGATGGCCCGCGTCGCCCCGGCGGGCGGCGGACGAGGTTCACAGCTGACGGGGTCAACCTAGTCGGCGCGGCATGGGTCCAGGGTCACCGAAACCAGCAGTTCACAATTCCGGATCACGACATCGCGGCGGCCCAGTCGGGGAGCCACGGCTCGCCCCCGGTGAACTGGTGGAGGTGGGAGGTGAGCCCGGTGCGCGGGTCCCAGCGGTGCAGCGCGATGGCGCCCGGCTCGTCGGAGTAGAGGTACCGCTCGCCGGCGAGTGCCAGCGCGAGCTGGGCGCCGGTGCTCGGCCAGCAGCTCACGGCGGTCCGGCCGAACGTGGCCACGATCGGACGATGGAGGTGGCCGCACACGACCCCGACCACGTGGTCGTGGCGGGCGAGGGTCTCGGCCTGCAGATCCGCGCCCTCGAAGGTGTTCTCGTCCATCCAGCCGATACCCGTGACGAACGGCGGGTGGTGCTGGAACACGAGGGTCGGCACGTCGGCACCAGAGGCGAGGACCCCGTCGAGCCAGGCCATCTGGTCGTCGGTCACCCGGCCGCCCTGCTGTCCGGGGACGGTCGTGTCGAGTGCGATCAGGCGGATGCCGTGCGCCCCGAGGTGGTCGTCGATCACCCGGTCGAGGCGGTCGGCGGCGACATCGGTGGCGGGGAGGTCGGGGAACCGGGCCCGCATCTCGGCGCGATCGTCGTGGTTGCCGGGCACGAGGTGGAGCGGGAGCCCGGCGTCGCGCAGCGGCGCCAGCAGCTCCACGAGGTGGTCGTACTCCTCGGGACGGGCATCGTTGACCAGATCGCCCGTCGCGATCACCGCGTCGGGTCGCGGGGTCATGGTGAGCACGTGCTCGACGGCGGTGCGCAGGCCCGCGGCGGTGTCGACCGACCCCGACAGCAGCGTTCCACGCTCGACGACGTGGCAGTCGGTGATCTGCGCGATGAGCATGACGCCAGAGCCTACGCCGCTACGTTCGACGGCCATGAGCGTCGTCGAGTTCCTCACGTTCCACGTCCCGGCGGGGGAGATCGAGGAGTGGCTCGAGATCGAGGAGCGGCACTGGACCCGCTTCCTCGAGCGCCAACCCGGCTTCGTCCGCAAGGAGATGTGGCGTCCGACCGACGGTGGTGACCGGGTCGGCCCCGTCGTCACGGTCCACGCCGTGATCTGGTGGGTGTCCTACGAGCAGTGGAAGGCGATCCCCGCCGACGAGCTGGCCGCCGTCAGCGAGGCGATGGGCCCGCACGAGCGGGCCCCGACGTGCATCTCGTACGACGTGGTCCGGTCGTCCTGATCTGCCTACGCTCCCGACGATGACCCCTCACACCAGCACCCCTCACACGAGCACCGGCGTCCTGGCGAACGCCCGGCTCGCCGACGGGCGACGGGTCGACGTGCACGTCGCGGACGGCGCGATCACCGCGGTCGCGCCGTCGGGCGCCGATCGCCCGGCCGGTGCGACCGTGCACGAGATCGACGACCGGCTGCTGGTCCCGGCGCTCGCCGAGCCCCACGCCCACGTCGACAAGGCGCTCACCGCCGACGTCGTCGAGAACCGCACGGGCGACCTGCTCGGTGCGATCGACGGGTGGATCGCGGCCGCGGCGCGCGGCACGTTCACCCACGACGACATCGTCGACCGGGCGACCCGCGCCCTGGAGGCGCTCGTGCTCCACGGCGCGACGGCGGTCCGGACGCACGTCAACGTGGGGGAGGCGATCGGTGCCGCGCACGTGCGGGCGGTGCGCGCGGCCCGCGAGCAGCTCGCCGGTCTGGTCGACGTCCAGCTCGTGGCGCTGACGACGTCGCCGATGACGGGTGCCGACGGCGCCGGGAACCGCGCCGCGCTCGCCGAGGCGCTCGAGGTCGGCGTCGACGTGGTCGGCGGGTGTCCGCACCTCGATCCGGATCCGGCCGGCGTGATCCGCGACGCGTTCCGGGCCGCGACCGAGGCGGGTCTCGACGTCGACCTGCACACCGACGAGACGTTGGACGCCACGATGCTCACGCTGCCCGAGATCGCCCGGCAGGTCGACGAGGTCGGCTTCACCGGAACGGTGACGGCGAGCCACTGCGTCAGCCTCGGGATGCAGCCGCCCGACGTGCAGCGCGACGTCGCCCGCCAGGTCGCGGCCGCCGGCGTCTCGGTCGTGACGCTCCCGCAGACCAACCTGTTCCTCCAGGGCCGTGATCACCCGACGGCGACGCCACGCGGGCTGACGGCCGTGCGCCCCCTGCTCGATGCCGGTGCCGTGGTCGCCGCGGGGGCCGACAACGTGCAGGATCCGTTCAACCCGATGGGTCGCAGCGACCCGCTCGAGACGGCCGCGCTGATGGTCATGGCCGGTCACGTGTCGGCCGACGAGGCGTTCCAGCTGGTGTCCGGCGGTGTGCGCGCGGCGATGGGCCTGCGACCGGTCACCGTGGCCGTCGGCGACCCGGCCGACCTCGTCGCGATCGGCGCGCCGACCGTCCGGGGGGCGATCGCGGACGCGCCCCACGACCGACTGGTGTTCCGAGCCGGTCGGTTGGTCGCCCGCTCCGAGGAGTCCCGCCGGATCGTGCGCTGAACCGGACGACGCCCGCGGCACGTGTGCGAGGATGGTGCGATGAAGGTCGGAGCGTTCTTCTTCGGCGGCGTCGAGATGGACGACGCGGGCGGCGGCCCGCCCGCCCCCACCGATCGCCGCTTCAACAACGACCAGTGCTGGGCGGCCACGCTCGACTACGTCAACTCCGCGGTCGAGGCCGACCGGCTCGGCTTCGACTCGTTCTGGACGACCGAGCACCACTTCCAGTACGAGGGCTACGAGGTCATCCCCAACGGTCTGATGCTCTCGACGTGGATCGCGGCCCGCACCCAGGACATCCGCCTCGGCACGATGTTCAACGTCGTGCCGCAGTGGAACCCGCTGCGCCTCGCCGAGGACTTCGCCACGATGCACAACCTGTCCGGTGGTCGCGGTGTGCTCGGCGTCGGTCGGGGCACGGTGCCCCGCGAGGTGCTCCACCTCAACGACAAGGGCGTGTCGATCGGGTCGCACGACAACCCCGACCAGGCCGCCGCCGACGAGCTCAACCGCGAGGTCTTCGAGGAGTCGATGGAGATCGTCCGGCGGGCGCTGGCCGACGAGTCGTTCTCGTTCCAGGGCGAGCACTTCCAGATCCCGGTGCCCGGGATCCCCGACCGGGGGAGCACCGTGCAGGACCTGACGCTGGTCCCGCGACCGATGTACCCGTACGAGATCTGGCAGGCCGTCACCAGCCCGCCGACGCTGGACTACGTGCCGGTGGTGGGCCACGGCGCCGTCTTCTGGAACCAGCACTACTCGTTCATCGAGCGGTTCTGGAACACGTACGGCGAGCGGTACGAGGCCGCCCACGGTACCGCGCTCGCGCCGAACGAGAAGCGGATGCTCGTGATCTCGGTCCGCATCGAGGACTCCTACGAGAAGGCGATCGAGACGGCCACGCCCGGCCACGACGAGTTCTGGAAGTTCCTGGGTCCGTACGGGTGGAGCCGGGGCTACATGGGCGAGGACGGCAAGCCGGCCGAGCCGGGCCTGATCCCGACGCTGCAGGAGTCGATCGACAACAAGACGATCCTGCTGGGCACCCCCGAGCAGGTGGCCGAGGGCGTCCAGTTCTACAAGGACCTGCTCGGCATGGAGTACCTCACGATCTTCCCGCACCTGCTCGGCGACCCGTACAAGAAGGCCGACGAGCAGATGGAGCGGTTCATGGGCGAGGTCCTGCCGCTCGTCTCCTGACCCGCGGGCGACGCGCCGGTTCAGCGCGCCGCGACCGAGCCGACGCGCGTGCGCGGGTCGGCGGCGCCGACGAGGACGCCGTCGGGTTCGACCACGATCGCGTGGGCGTGTCCGAACGCGGCGTCCCACGACCGCCCGGTCCGCACGTCGTGGCCGCGTTCGGCCAGACCGGTCCGCCACGCCGCCGGAGCGTGCTCCTCGACGAGGACGTGGGGACCGTCGGCGCCCGTCCAGGTGTCGAACCCGGTGTCCGGCCCGTGCAACACCCAGCGGGCGGCGGCGACGGCTCGGGCCGGTGACGCGCCGTGACGGAACAGCCGGGCGGCGATCTGCAGCAGGATCTGGGGCTGGGCGTCGCCTCCCATCGTGCCGAACACGGCGGCCAGTGCACCGCCGCGCGTCGCGAGCGCCGGTGAGAGCGTGTGGGGTGGCCGGCGACCGGGTCCGACCTCGGCGGGGTGCCCGGGGACCAGGTTGAACCCGAGGCCCCGATTGTGGAGGTTGATGCCGGTCGACGGCTCGGCGAGCAACGAACCGAACCCCGCTGCGTTCGACTGGATCAGCGACACCGCCATGCCGTGACCGTCCGCCGTGCACAGGTAGGTGGTGTCGCCGGCGACCGACGGCGAGGTCCGGCCCGAGGCCCGCGTCGGGTCGACGGTGCGGACCCGTCCGGCGATGTCGGCGAGCAGCGCGATGCCGTCGGCGTGCTCGTGCAGCACGTCGGGTCGGTCGTGGCCGGCGGCGACGGCGGCTTCGACGAGCAGGTGGGCCCACTGCGCGTCGGCGGGATCGTCGGGGAGGTCGAACCGGTCGGCGAGCGCGGCGCCGCCCAGGGTCAGGTACCCCTGGGACGGCGGACCGATGGTGTGCAACTCGACGCCGAACGCCTCGGCGACGAGCGGATCGACCCAACGCGACTGCGACTCGGCGAGGTCGTCGGCGTGGAAGATCCCCTCGCCGACCTCGAGCAGCCCGACACCGAACGTGCCGCCGTAGAAGCCCTCGCGGCCCTGCTCGGCGACGGCGCGCAGCGCCCGACCGACGCCGAACGTGCCGCCGTAGAAGCCCTCGCGGCCCTGCTCGGCGACGGCGCGCAGCGCCCGACCGACGCC
>SKSP01000442.1 GCA_007122945.1 Ilumatobacteraceae bacterium
CCCATGTCCAGCGGCTGCTGGAACGCCGGCCGCGAGAGCTCGGGCACGCGGACGAGCGTCGGGACGCCGAGCCCACGGGCGACGGCGATGGTCGCGTCGAGCACGCCCGGGTCGAACGCGGCGTGCTCGGTGTCGAGCATCACGACGTCGGGTTGCATCGTCGCCGCGAGCACCTCGACCACCTGGTGCGACGGCGTGCGGACGACGAGACCCGTCAGATCGTCACCGCCCGTCAGCCGGGTACGGAACCCGCTCGGTCCGGACGCCGGGGCGGGCGCGTCGTCGCTCACGAGGTGCCCGCCATCAGTGCCGCGAGACGGCGCCGCCACTCGACCGACGCCTTGTCGCTCTGCACGCTGACGGTCGCCTGCTGGTCGAGCGGGAGCACGCCCGGCACCTTCTCCAGCATCGTCTTGTCCTCGGCGCCGATCGCCCGGTCGAACGCGATGACCTCCTCGGCCGGCACCGAGAAGTCGTCGTTGCGCCAGATCACGAACGTGAAGTAGGAGGTCACGTCGTCGATCGGCGTGGTGCACAACAGGATCAGGTGCTGCAGGCCGGTCTCGTAGAGGATCGTGCTGCGCACCGTGAACGGGAGATTGAAGCCGCTCGACATCTCGCGGGTGATGACCGGTGCCTCCAGCCCGGACGCGACCGCGCCGGCCTCGTTGGCGACCTCGACGGTGTAGGAGTAGCCGTGGAAGTGATCGTCGAGGTCGCGCATCTCGACCTTGGGGACCTCGGTGTTCGTCGGCAGCCCGAACGTCGCCACGTGGACGAACGGGAAGTGCGAGATGTCGAGGAAGTTGTCGGTCATCCTCGGGGCGGACACGTTCCACACGTCGACACCCGAGTTGATCCGCCGGAACGTCGGATCGTCCTCGGCCTCCATCACGGGGATCTCCGCCGCCGGGTCGCCGAGACACACCCACAGCAGCCCGTAGCGCTCGACGACGTGCACGGTCCGCAGGTGCGCGGCCGGCGGGACGGGGCGTCCCGCACCCGACGACGGGACCTCCACGCAGCGTCCGCCGTCGCCGAACGTCCAACCGTGGTACGGGCACACCAGACAACCGTCGGCCACCCGGCCCGCTGACAGCGGCGCCTCCCGGTGCGGGCAGCGGTCGGGCGCCGCGACCGGCGTGCCGTCGGGGCCGCGCCACACGACCAGTGGTCGGTCGAGCAGCCGCACGGCGATCGGTCCGTCGGCGAGGTCGTCGCCCTCGGCGACCACGTACCAGTGGTCGAGCAGGGCGGGATTGTCGACGAGCACGGGACCTCCTCCGGCGTCCTCTCGCGGGACGCTCCGAACCAATTTTGGTCTGACCATCATACCAGGACTGGACGCCAGGCCGCATCCGGTCCCATGATGGCGGACGATGGAGACATCCGGTGCTGCGCCCGACCTCCTGGTCGTCGCCGACCGCGTCGTCACGATGGACCCAGAGCGCACCGTGCTCGCCGACGGCGCCGTCGCCGTGGCCGGCGACCGGATCGTCGACGTCGGCCGGGCCGACGATCTCCGCGCCCGACACCCCGGCGCGGCCGAGCTGGGCGGGCCGGGGCGGATGGCCGTCCCCGGCTTCGTCAACGCCCACCAGCACCTCACCGGCGACCGGCTGATCCGGTCCGCGATCCCCGACGACCTCGAGTCGGGCACGGCGATCTTCTCCTGGGCGGTGCCGGCCCACGCCGCCCACACCCCCGCCGACGACGAGCTGTCGGCCACGCTCGGCCTCGTCGAGGCGGTCGGCAACGGCATCACCTTCACCGTCGAGGCCGGCACCGTCGCCCATCCCGATCGGGTGCTCGCCGCCTTCGACACCGTCGGGGTCGGCGGCACGCTCGGCAGTTGGGGATGGGACGTCGAGGGGCAGCCCTGGGCCGGCACCGTGTCCGAGGTGCTCGAGCGCCAGCGTCACGTGCTCGACCTCACCGACGGCCACCCACGGGTCGACGGCTGGATCACGCTCGTCGGCCACGACCTGATGTCCGACGAGCTCGTCGTCGCGGCGAGCGAACTGGCCGCCACGGCGGGCACGGGCCTGACGTTCCACCTCTCGCCGACCGACAGCGACCCGCGTCGCTACCTCGAGCGCACGGGGTCGCGCCCCCTCGTCCACCTCGGCAGGCTGGGCGCGCTCGGGCCGCACGTGCTCGTCGGCCACGGCGTGCACCTCGACGACGCCGAGATCGACGTGCTCCTCCGGCACGACGTCGCCCTCGCCTACTGCCCGTGGGCGTACCTCCGGCTCGGCCAGGGCGTCACCGGTGCGGGTCGGCACGCCGACATCGTCGAGCGCGGCGGGCGGGTCGCGCTCGGCTGCGACGCCGAGAACGCCGGCGACGCGGTCGACGTGCTCCGGACGGCGGCGCTCGCCGCCGGGCTCGCCAAGGACACCCGGCTCGCTCCGGAGCGGTTCGGAGCGCACACCGTGTTCGAGCTGGCGACGATCGCCGGCGCCGCCGCGATCGGGATGGACCACGAGATCGGGTCGCTCGAGATCGGCAAGCGCGCCGACGTCGTCCTCGTCGACACCACCACGCCCGAGTGGGTCCCCGCCTCGACCGACCCGGTGCTGCAGCTGGTGTGGGCGAGCGACGGCCGCTCGGTGAGCGACGTCGTCGCCTCCGGCCGGATCGTCGTCCGCGACCGCACCTGCACGACCGTCGACTTGGCAGCGCTCGCCGAGCAGGCCGCCGAGCACCACCGCCGCCTCGTGCTCGACGCCGGCCTCCCCGTCCGCGCCACCTGGCCCACCCGCTGACCCCCGAACCGTCCGCGCCGATCGACCGATTCCGGTCGGTTCACGCGGACGGAACGACAGCGACCACCCGAACCGTCCGCGCCGATCGACTCATTCCGGTCGGTTCACGCGGACGGAACGACAGCGACCACCCGAACCGTTCGCGCCGATCGACTCATTCCGGTCGGTTCGCCCAGACGGAACGGTGGGCGGTGGGGCGGTCGGGGGCGACGGCGAGGGTGACGGTGACGTCGGGGGCGACGGGGAGGGTCGCGACGGCGGTGTCGGGAGGCAGTCCGTCGGCCGGTCCGATGCGCACAAGCGGCGCGCCGGCCGGGGAGCCGACGACGACGGCGGTCAGGAGGTGGCGGGCAGCACCGACGTGGACCGCGCCGCCCCACCCGGGGACGTCCGGGCCGAGGTGCTCGGTGTGATGGACGAGCGGGCGCCCGTCGCGCGCGACCCGGAGCTCGACGTCGATGTGGCCGGACGGCTCGCCGGAGCGGCCGAGCGAGACCTCCTCGACGATCGTCGCGGCCGCACCGGCCGCGAGATCGACGATCGCCCGAGCGACGTGACGGCTCCCGGCCACCGACACCGTCGGCTCGGGTCGCCAGTCCAGATGGCCGTCGGGTCCGACGGAGATCCGGGTGGTCGTCCGCGAAGGTCGGGCGCCGATGCCGTCGTGACACGGACGGCCCGGCCAGACGAGGGTCGCCGCGGCCGTGCCGATCGCGGCTCGGGCACCCGTACCGACCACCACGTCGAGGTCGAGCACGTCACCACCGACCGGGCCGGCGGCGCTGCCGACGAGCAGGATCCGTTCAAGGGTTCGGCGCACCGAGAGCGGCGGCTCCGAGCGCGCGTCGACGAGGACGTCGCGCCCACCGCGGCGGGCGACCTCGATGCGCGCCGACGCACGCACGGGACCAGATCCTCCCGATCAGGCCGTCGCGATCCGGGCCGGCCCGGTCATGCGAGCACGGACCGGTCGCGCCACGTCGCCAGCACGCCACGGACCCAGTCGGCGACCGCAGCCGCGCCGGTCGGGTCGCGCAACGACGTCGGGAGCACGGGGGCGCCGCCGCGCCGGGCACGGGCGTCGGACAGCATCAGGTCGACGTCCGCGCCGACGTGCGGCGCCAGGTCGACCTTGTTGATCACGAGCAGATCGGCGGTGGCGACACCAGGACCGCCCTTGCGGGGCACGTCGTCGCCGCCCGCCGTGTCGAGCACGAAGATCTGCGCGTCGACCAGTCCGCGGCTGAAGATCGCCGTCAGGTTGTCGCCGCCCGACTCGACGAGCGTGACGTCGACCGGACCGTGGGCCGTCGTCAGCCGGGTTTCCAACACCTCTGCCGCGTCGAGGTTGGCGGCGATGTCGTCGCGGATCGCCGTGTGCGGGCAGCAGCCGGTCTCGACGGCGACGATCCGCTCGTGGGGCAGCACGTCGGCGCGCCGGAGCGCCTCGGCGTCCTCGGTCGTGAAGATGTCGTTGGTGATCACGGCGAGCGACAGCTCGTCGCGCAGCAGCGCACAGAGCGCGGCGACGAGGGTCGTCTTCCCGCTGCCGACGGGCCCGCCGATGCCGATCCGCACCGGTCGGTCGGCCGGGCCACCGGACGCCGGTGGGAGGTGCACGTGGGACCCGTCGGCGTGATCACCGTGCGGGAGGGCGGGGCGGGGTCGGTCGTGGATCATGCGGCCTCGGTTCGATGGTGCTCGTGATTCGGATGTCGGTCGGTCGGGTGTCGGTCGGTCGGGTGTCGGTCGGTCGGGTGTCGGTCGGTCGGGTGTCGGTCGGTCGGGTCTCGGTCGGTCGGGTCTCGGTCGGTCGGGTCTCGGTCGATCGGATGTCGGTCGGGGCGGTTCGCTCGGGCGGTCATCCGACGAAGAGCCGGGCGGGCCACGTCCCGTGGTGTTCAGCCAGGATCTCGGTCAGCGCGCCGCCGTCGGCGGGGAGCTCGGACGGCGCCGATGCGATCCCGTCGGTGGCGCGGACGACGAGACGATCGACGAGCGGCGCGGTCCGCACCTGGAGCCCCGCCGCGGCCATCGGGTCGAGCCCGAGCAGTCGGACGGCCGCGCCCGTGACGGCCGCGCCGAGGTGGTGCATGGCGAGGCGCGCCGCGTCGTCGGCCGTACCGCCGGCGACGGCGACGACGGCACCGGTGGCGATCGGTTGGTGGACCGCGCCACCGCCGACCCCGAACCCGTCGGCCCCGAACCCGTCGGCGAGCCGGTCGAGCACCGGCGACGGCCAGGTCGACCGGGCGACCCGGAGCAGTTGGCGCCCCAGTCGGCGGGACACGTCGCGGGCGCGGCGCGACAGGATCCGCGCCTCCAGCTCGCGATCGAGCACCGTGCAGCGAGCGACCGCCGCGTCGACGTCGACGCCTTCTCCGGCGATCGACCAGCAGCCCGCCGCGGCGAAGGCCGCGTCGACCACCCCGGTCGTGGCGAGGCGGCCGCGCAGGTAGCGCTCGAGCGTCGCGAGGTCGTGCACGTCGCCGATCGCGGCCGCCGCCTCGACGCCGGCGGAGTGGGCGTGCCCGCCCGTCGGGAACCGCCCGTCGGCGAGGAGCAGCAGCGCGGGGGACAGCGTCATGAGTGTCGTCGTCCCCGATCAGAAGAGGAAGTACCGCTGGGCCATCGGCAGCTCGGCCGCGGGCTGTTCGTCGACGACGGCACCGTCGACCCGGACGGTGAACGAATCCGGGTCGACCTCGATCGTCGGGCGGGTGTCGTTGAGCGGGAGGTCGGCCTTCCCGCGGGCGCGCGTGTCGGCCACCGGTACGAGCGGTCGACGCACCTCGAGGCGTGACGCCAACCCGTCGTCGAGCGCCGCCGGTGCGACCCACGCGACGCTCAACCCCGGCGCGACGCCCGGCGCCGCGCCGAACATCGGGCGGGGCAGCACGGGCTGCGGCGTGGGGATCGACGCGTTCGCGTCGCCCATCGCTCCCCATGCGGCCATCCCACCCTTCACCACCACGTGAGGCCGGACGCCGAAGAACGCCGGGTCCCACAGCACCAGATCGGCCAGCTTGCCGACCTCGACCGAGCCGACCTCGCGCTCGAGCCCGTGGGCGATGGCCGGGCAGATCGTGTACTTGGCGACGTAGCGGCGGGCGCGCAGGTTGTCGGCCGGGCCGTCGCCGGGCAGCACCCCCCACCGCGCCTTCGCCACGTGGGCGGTCTGCCACGTGCGGGTGATCACCTCACCGATCCGACCCATCGCCTGGGAGTCGGAGCCGATCATCGAGATCGCGCCGAGGTCGTGGAGGAGGTCCTCGGCGGCGATCGTCGACGGGCGGATGCGGCTCTCCGCGAACGCCAGGTCCTCGGGCACCGACGGGTTGAGGTGGTGACAGACCATCAGCATGTCGAGGTGCTCGTCGACGGTGTTGACGGTGTGCGGACGGGTCGGGTTCGTCGACGACGGGAGCACGTTCGGGTGTGACGCCACGGTCATGATGTCGGGCGCGTGCCCGCCGCCGGCGCCCTCGGTGTGGAACGTGTGGATCGAACGGCCGGCGATGGCGGCGAGCGTGCTCTCCACGTAGCCCGCCTCGTTCAGCGTGTCGGTGTGGATGGCGACCTGCACGCCGGTCTCGTCCGCCACCCGCAGACAGGCGTCGATCGCGGCCGGCGTCGTGCCCCAGTCCTCGTGCAGCTTGAACCCGGCCGCGCCGGCGCGGACCTGCTCCATCAGTCCCTCGCGGGACACGGTGTTCCCCTTGCCGAACAGCGCCACGTTGACCGGCCAGTGGTCGAGCGCCTCGAACATGCGGGCGAGGTTCCACGCACCGGGCGTGACCGTGGTCGCCTTGGAACCCTCGGCCGGCCCGGTGCCGCCGCCGACGATCGTCGTGATGCCGCTCGCGAGCGCCTCGTCGAGCAACTGCGGGCAGATCAGGTGGACGTGGCAGTCGATCGCGCCGGCGGTCAGGATCCGGCCGTTGCCCGCCATCACCTCGGTCGACGGGCCGATCACGAGCGCCGGGTCGACGCCGTCCATCGTGTCGGGGTTGCCGGCCCGGCCGACGCCGACGATGCGGCCGTCGCGCACGCCGACGTCTGCCTTCACGACGCCCCAGTGGTCGAGCACGACGGCGCCGGTGATCACCAGGTCGGGTGCGCCGTCGGCACGCGACGCCGTCGACTGGCCCATCGATTCGCGGATCACCTTGCCGCCGCCGAACACGACCTCGTCGCCACCGACGCAGTGGTCGTCGGTGACCTCGATCCAGAGGTCGGTGTCGGCGAGGCGGATCCGGTCACCGGTCGTCGGCCCGAACAGGGCCCGGTAGCGGGATCGCGGGATGCGGCTCATCGCGGCGCCTCGCCCCCGCCCTCGTCGTCGAGTGGGCCGGCGACCTCGCCCCGCAGACCGGCGATCACCCGGGCGCCGGCGAACGGCACGAGGTCCACGTCGGCGGCCACGCCCGGCTCGAACCGCACCGCGGTGCCGGCCGGCACGTCGAGGCGGTGTCCGCGCGCGGCGTCACGGTCGAACGAGAGCGCGGGGTTCGCCTCGGCCAGGTGGTAGTGGGAGCCGACCTGGACCGGCCGGTCGCCGGTGTTCTCGACCCGCAGCGTCAGGACGGGGCGACCGGCGTTGATCTCGATCTCGTCGTCCGGGCCGACCACCTCGCCGGGAACGATCCGCTCCCGGGGCGCAACGTCGGCCCCTTCGACGGGATCGGCGGGCGGACCGATCGGGTCGTGGACCGTCACCAGCTTGGTGCCGTCGGGGAACGTGGCCTCGACCTGGACCTCGGGGACGAGCACCTCGACACCGTCCATCACGTCGGCGGTGGTGAGGACGTGGCGGCCGTCCTGCATCAGGTCGGCGACGCGGCGGCCGTCACGGGCCGCCTCCAGCACCCACGACGTGATCACCGCGACGGCCTCGGGCTGGTTGAGCCGGAGGCCGCGAGCACGCCGGTCGCGCGCCAGGGCGGCGACCGCGTGCACCATGATCCGTTCCTGCTCGTGCAGGCTGAGTCGCACGTGGTCCCCTCTCGTCCCGTCTCGTGTGTCGTGTCGCGTCGCGTCGTGAGGCGCCGAGTCGTCAGCCGCCGGCGATCTCGCCGACGATCGAGCGCGCCACCCCGGCGTGGCAGCCGACGACCCCGTCGACCACCTGGGTGATGCCGAGGTCGATCGCGACCGAGGCGAGCGAGTACGCCTCGTCCATCGTGAACCCGGCCCGGTCGACGAGGAAGCGCAGCATCTGGTCGGCGGCCATCCGCATCGCCTCGTCGAGATCGTCGCCGAAGCCGTGGGTGTACCAGTGGCCGTCGGTGAGCAGCGTCGGCGCCACCACCGGGAGGTCGCGCACGACGCTCAACCGGAGCGTCACGTCGAGCGACGCCTCGATCGCGGTGCCGCAGATCTCGCCGTCGCCCTGGGCGAAGTGGGGGTCGCCGACGTAGAACCCGGCACCCTCGGTGAACACCGGGTAGTAGACGGTCGCGCCGGGGCCGAACCGCCAGTTGTCGACGTTGCCGCCGAACACGCCGGGCGGGATGCTGCTGCGCCGACCCGGTTCGGCGGGTGCGACACCCATCACGCCGAGGTGCGGGCGCACGGGGACGCGCACGTCGCGACCCGGCGCGAACGCTTGACGGGCGGCGGGGTCGGGCGGGCTGACGACGCCGGGCAGGTCGTACAGCTCGCGTGCGGTGAAGTCGAAGCCGAACCGCGGCCGGGCGTGGTGACCGAACCCGTCGCCGCCCGCTGCAGGTGGCTCGAGCTCGTAGATCGTGATGCGCTCCTTGCCGAACACGTCGTGGAACAGCCCCCAGTTGGCGGCGCAGTTCGACCCGTGGGCGAAGCGCGGCCGCATGTCGATCAGATCGACCCGCAGCGTGTCGCCGGGCCGGGCCCCGACCACCTCGATCGGGCCGGTCATGATGTGCACGCCGGGCGCCCGGTCGGCCTCGGGGATGCCGTCCCAGATCGCCCGGACGGCGTCGTCCATCAGCAGGTCGGGGGCGTCGCCCGAGTGGTGGGTGATCGCCCCGATCGTCACCTCGCTGCCGCTCGCCACCTCCAGCACCGGTCGCTCGTCGGGCGACAGGTACCCCCAGAAGCACGTGTCGGGCCCGGCGGCCAACCGGGTGGGGACGGCGGTGGTCGGAGCGGTGGCGGACATCGGTCTGACCATAAGACCACCGCGTTTCCGCCAGGTTTCCGCTCCGTCACGATCCCCCGAACCGTCCGCGCCGACCGACCGGAATCGGCCGGTTCCGGCAGACGGTTCGGCTAGAGGAGCGGGTACTTGGACTTGTCGGGGAGGCC